>JAHDCM010000214.1 GCA_020629895.1 Bacteroidota bacterium | reverse complement strand
TTTGTGCTGCAAGGACTAGCGGGGCTGACAGCGGAAGACACCGCTAGGACTATGCCGCACCAGCGGCTATGAGACAACTACAAGCAAATAGCCCGACCCCATTTTGTTAAAAAACGATGCCACTAGCGAAACGCTAGTGGCATCGTTTTTTAACAAAATGGGGACACGCCCAAAAATTACTCTTTTAATTGGTGTAAAAAACGCTCTTGTAGTTTTTTCATTTTAGGGCCAATTACAAAAACGCAATAAGGTTGTGCTTGATGCTCTTGATAATAATTCTGATGATAATCTTCGGCAGCAAAAAAATTGATGAGCGGCCCTACTTCAGTAACGATAGGATGGGGCCATAAATCAGAGCTATCTGTTGCTTTTAGCGATGCTTCGGCAATCTGTTTTTGTACATCATTGTGGTAAAAAATGACCGAACGATACTGCGTTCCCTTATCCCCTCCTTGTCGGTTGAGCGTTGTTGGGTCATGAATATGCCAGAATATAGTCAATAAATCTTCATATTTCACCATAGTTGGGTCAAATTCAATCTGTATTACCTCTGCATGTCCTGTGCGCTCACTACATACTTCTCGATAAGCAGGATTAACGATATGTCCCCCTGAATACCCTGATACGACGGATGTTACACCTTTCACTTTTTGATAAACTGCTTCTAAGCACCAGAAGCATCCGCCGCCAATAGTAGCGACCTCAAAGCCTTTATTGGCGGGACTTTGGCCTATTTTTTGTTGTGTATTAGTTACTACTTTATTAGTTTTCATTCGTCTTGTTTTTTTGACTAGTAAAGAAATATTCATCCCCTCTATCTACCTTGTAATCCCTTAAAAAGCTCTTATGAAAAATCAGCCATCCACTCGTAAGATTGCTACTATTTTTCCTTCCAAACTTCAAATTCTACCCAATTTTATACTCAATTCTTCGCATCTAATATACAACAAACTCATCCGCCCTTTTGTTAAGCCACTCCCCTACAAAGTACCTCCTCCACACCCCAAGCTTAATTTTCCTATTCTAGTCGAGTTGACACAAATAGGCTATACATTGGGAGCCATAATGGTTACTGCTGAAGTAGAAGATAGTAACCGAGCCAAAGGAATTGCAGCGGCGGAAGAAATGGGATTGCGTATTTTTCGAGACTTTCAAAGTGAGGCTTTTCGAAGATCTATTGAAAATGAATATCGCCTTCCCTTGCTTGAAGATATTACCTTAATTTTGCAAGACTTGTTAGATCGAGAAGAAAAACAGGCTTTGTTTACTTATATGAACACTATTGCGAATGCAAATGGTGTTTTAGTAGAACAAGAAGCCAAACTCCTGAATATGTTTACCGAAAATATTTTGATGGAATATGAAAATCCAGATTTAAAGGCTGCATAGTGAAGAAGAACAAATAATAACTTAACTTTGCAGCCTAAATTTTAAAAAAATGGAAATTCAATCTGTCCATTTCGTAGGCAGCTATGTGAGTGTCACCCAATGTCCCACTCCCGACAAACCCGAATATGCCTTTATTGGTCGCTCCAATGTTGGTAAATCTTCAATTATTAATATGCTAATGGAGCGAAGAGCCTTGGCCCGCGTTTCTAATACGCCTGGCAAGACGCAAACGCTAAATCACTTTTTGGTCAACCAAAATTGGTACATTGTCGATTTACCCGGTTATGGTTATGCAAAAATTTCGAAAGTACAGCGTAGAAAGTGGGAGCAGTTTATTCGCAATTACCTACTTCGTCGTGAAAACCTACAATGTGTATTTCATCTTATTGATTCGCGTATCCCTCCTCAAAAAAAAGACCTTGAATTTGCCGACTGGATGGGTGAAATGCACATTCCTTTTGTAATGGTGTTTACCAAAATTGATGATCGCAAGTATGATAAAGGCAGCCATGTAGATGCTTATAATCGCAAAATGTTGGAAAATTGGAATACCCTTCCCCAACAATTTATGACTTCATCTCGTAAAAAACTAGGGCGAGATGAAGTACTTAATTTTATTGAAGGCGTAAATGAGCAATTTTATGAGACGAATTCACCCGTCTAGATACAATTACAACTAAAAAATAACACATACTTAAAAATCACTTTGACAATTTATTTTGCCTTATAGATAAAAACAATATAAATAACATTAGACACATTTTCTTGGTAGAATTAAAGTAATTACCTAACTTTAGTGACAGCCGTACATTATATGTAATCCTATTTTTCTAGTTTCCTACCTTTTTAGTATCACCATTATTTCATTTTCCTCGTTGTTTTTATAAGTCATAAAATTTTCAAGCTATGAAAAATGTATTATTAAGTATCGTGCTTACAGCTATCATGCTCCTTGGCATTTCATTTATCTCTACTACCACTTCTTCACCACCTAACACACAAACAACAGACCCTTTTATTGGAGAAGTAGCGATGTTTGCAGGAACCTTTGCCCCTCGCGGCTGGGCCTTTTGTGATGGTCAATTGCTTGCAATCGCTGAGCATCAGGCTTTATTTTCCTTATTAGGAACCACTTATGGTGGAGACGGTCGAACCACTTTTGCCTTACCTGATTTAAGAGGACGTGTGCCGATGCATGTTGGACAATCTCAAGGGCCAGGACTTTCTCAATATACACTTGGACAAAAGTCAGGACAGGAAACCTCCTCCCTAGAAACTGGCTCCTCTGATGCCGTTTCTCTTCGTTTAGCGGAGTCTGCCGACCCAAGCGATAAAAAATTTCAAGTTTCTAAAAATCCAAACAACTTACAACCATATCTTGGTGTAAATTATATCATTGCTTTACAAGGAATTTATCCTTCTCGTAACTAAATTTTTAACATTTCTTTTGGGCGCATCCAAGTCGCAATGCTGGCTCAACACCTTTTCCAAGCGAAAACGCTTGGACAGGCTAACCGGCAGCACTGCGGCTTGGTCGGGCTTTCGGCTAATATAGGGCTACTCGGCTACTGTTCAGCATGGTCGTCCCTTGTCTTCGCTCATACCGCTCAGCCTGCGGCAACTCCCTGCTTCACTAGCAGCCTCCTCACGCCCTATTCCGCCTCTATCCCTTGCGCAAAAACGATGAATGATTGGGTGAATATACTCTTTACGCATCCTTCAATCCTTCAGTCCCTCAACCCCTCTCTCCTCCCCACCGTTTTGTAAAACGGAATCCTTCCAAGTCCTTTAAACTTGTCAGAAATAGGTTTCATAAACTTTACTTCCACATAATGGTTTCCAATATCTAAATGGTCAATATTCAAATAGCTAATCACTCCTAGTTGGTTGGTATTTTTTTGTCTATAAAAAAGCCAAGTAGGTGTGTTTTGTAGGCTATCATCCACCCAAACATCCAAATACTCTTTCATGCAATTTAGGGCAAGTGTATCCTGTGCTTCCTCCTTCACCCGTTCTTCATAATTACAATTTACCTTGATAGAATCTTCAATCATGTGGATACTAGCTACAAAAATACGGAGGTAATTATCTTCAATAACATCCGATTGGATACTAAGCACCACATGTTCTTCGGGATCTCTTAAATTATCATATTCGTGCAATTCTAAAACGACTTCTGTACTACGCGATTTCGGAAACATCTCAATACCAGATATTCCATTGCCTGTATAAGCTTCCATCAAAAAATAAGACGCTCCGATGTACACCAAAACAGCTCCTATCAATTTCCAGTACTTGATATTTGTAACAAGTGTGTAGTAAATGTTACGATACATAAAGGCAAGCGTAACTATATTTACTACGCGATAAATCGGATAATAAATGCGCGCGAAATAGGGTATTTTTTTAAATAAACCTAAACTCAAGAAATCGAATATAAAAGCGATACCTATATTGATAATGACTGTATTCATCCAACCTGCTATATAAGCATAGTCGTCAAAGTTACTGAAAAGTGGTTTGATTGCAAATACAGGAAAGACTAATAAAAACATGATGTAACTCAAGGCTCCGAGTAAAGACATAAAAAACAAATAAGCAACGGAAAACATAATGCTTGCCCATCGTTCTAGTTGTAAAATACGATCTTTTGTATCGGGTATTCGCTCTAAAAATTGCTTAAATACAGGACGATATTTTAAATTTTCTTTTCGAATTCCTTGTGGAAAGCTATAAGATAAACCTACCATTCCTACCCACACTGCTCGTAATAATAGATGAGCCACAAAACATATAATCAACCAAGCATTAGCTGTTTTTAAAATGGCTCCTAAACCTTGTACATTTAAAATGGAAAATTCAAAAATAAAACGGCTTTCTATGTAATCTATGAAGTCGAATCCTTGAAAAAGAGAGAATAAAATCAAACCTGATAAAACGACTTCTACTTGCCAACTTTCGTTTTGTAAGTCGCGCAACCAGTCGGGTAGTTGATCGGTATAGTTTTCGTGTTTCATAGAGGAAGTACCACAATTATACTTTGTATAACTGAATCCTCCAAATTTTATTTGAGATTAGTAAAGAAGCCAAAAATTCTCCTATCTTCACCTCTTGTAAAAAATGACTGAACCAATATGCTTACATCGACCTCTGATCAACTCCAATTATTATTTACCCAATGGAGTGGCAATCCTGCCCAACAAATAAAGGCATTACCTCCATCTGGCTCCAATCGTCTCTATTATCGCTTGAGCAATGAGACCCATCAGGCAATTGGAGCAGTCAATACTGCTATTAAAGAAAATGAGACCTTCTTGTATTTGAGTACACACTTTGCCTCCAAAGGGCTGACGGTTCCTCAAATTTATGGTATAAGTGCTGATAAAAGGTGTTATTTGTTGGAGGATTTAGGCGATACAAGCCTTTTACAGTTTCTACAAAAAACAAGGCAAGAACATCCATCCGATGTATTTTCTAGTGAAGCAAAAAGCTATTACCAAAAAGCCTTAGCATTACTTGTAAAAGTACAGGTAGTAGGAAGTGAAGGACTTGATTTTGAGAAGTGTCACCCCTACCCTAGTTTTAATAGCCAACGTATTCAATGGGATTTGCAATATTGGAAATACTATTTTTTAAAACTTGCGCATATTCCTTTCAACGAACAACAACTAGAAGCCGACTTTCAAACCCTCACCAGTTACCTCCTTACTGCCCAACAAAACTACTTTATGTATCGTGATTTTCAGTCGCGAAATATTATGCTAAAAGAAGGACAACTCCATTTAATTGATTATCAAGGAGGCATGAAAGGGCCGTTGCAATATGATGTCATTTCTTTATTATACCAAGCCAAAGCACGCATTCCACAGCCTATAAGAGAGGAACTTTACCAATATTATTTAGAACAACTTGGTCAACATCTAAGCATTGATCAATCTTCTTTCACACAACATTACCAAGCCTACCTCCTCATTCGTCTACTTCAAGTACTAGGAGCTTATGGTTTTCGAGGTATCTATGAGAAAAAAGCACATTTTCTAACAAGTATTCCTCCTGCTCTTGCTAATATTCGTTGGTACTTAAACCATATTCAACTTCCCATTGAATTACCTGAACTATTTCGCTGCTTACAGGCCTTAGTCGATGATCAACAGTTCAAGGCATACGAAACGACTGATACTAGTGAAAAACTAACTGTTCACATTCGCAGTTTTTCTTACCGAAAAGGCATTCCTATTGACCTTTCAGGTAATGGTGGTGGGCATGTTTTCGATTGCCGTTCTATCTTCAATCCTGGACGATTTGAACCTTACAAAAAATTGACTGGCCGCGATCAGCCTGTTATTGAATTTCTGGAAACCCAAAGCAATATCCAAGCATTTTTAGAACCTGTTTACGCGATTGTTGATCGTAGTGTTGCTAATTATGTAGCACGCAATTTCAAACATTTGATGGTTTGTTTTGGCTGTACAGGTGGGCAGCATCGCTCAGTGTATTCCGCTGATCACCTTGCCCAACATTTGCAAGAAAAATACGATATAGTAATTGATTTGGAACATGTAGAACAAGAAAGAAAGAATTGGATCAATTAGCAGGCAGGATATAGACTTCAGGAGGACAGATTTCACTTTTATTTAACGAATTACTATTCCATTTCTCTATGAAAGCAATGATATTTGCAGCAGGTTTAGGCACCCGTCTACGTCCACTCACCAATGATCGCCCTAAAGCCCTTGTTCATGTACAAGGCAAGCCTTTACTAGAGTGGGCCATTTTGCGACTTCAACAATTTGGTTATACTGATATAGTCATTAATGCCCATCATTTTGCCGAGCAGTTATTTGATTTCGTAGATTCTATTAAACACTTTGAATTACAAATTACTATCTCTCACGAAAAGGATCAATTACTCAATACAGGTGGTGGATTGTTAAAGGCTGCTTCTTTATTAGATTCGACACAAGCAATATTAGTGGCGAATGTCGATATATTGACTTCTCTTGATTTAGGAGTGTTTCGACACTATCATGAGCAACAAGAAGCATTAGCAACGTTGGCTATTCGAAAGCGCGATACTTCACGCTATTTGCTTTTTGATAAAGCGCAACAACTAGTGGGTTGGACGAATATAAAAACGGGAGCGATAAAATTGCCTGCGAGATCAGTTGAGTATTCAGCACAATGGGGGTTTAGTGGGATTCAATTGATAGAACCGCGCTTGCTTTCTTTGATTCGGCAGCAAGGTATTTTCTCTATTATTGATGTGTATTTAAATTTACTTACTTCTGAGCGCATTATGGGTTATCCGCATGATGCCGATTTTTGGTTAGATGTGGGAAAGCCTGAGAGTTTACGAGTGGCAGAGGAACAGTGGGAGAACTATTGAGG
>JAHDCM010000213.1 GCA_020629895.1 Bacteroidota bacterium | reverse complement strand
AAACCTGAAACCTAAAAAACATGCGTTTAAAAAATAAAATCGCCCTCATCACAGGGGGCAGTAGTGGAATTGGCCGAGAAAGTGCCATCCTATTCGCTCAAGAAGGAGCCAAAGTCATTGTTACCGACATCAATGATGAAGGCGGACAAGAAACAGTAAAAATGATTCAAGAAGCAGGGGGCGAAGCCACCTATTTCCATGCAGATGTCGCTAAAGCCAATGACTGCCAAGCAATGGTCAAACACGCTGAAGACACCTACGGAGCGTTACACATCCTCTTCAATAATGCCGGAATTATGCACAACGACGATGGCAACGCCATGTCTACCGAAGAAGCCGTATTCGACCTAACCATGAACATTAATGTAAAAGGCGTCTTCTTTGGTTGTAAATATGGCATTCCTGCCCTTCAACGAGCAGGAGGTGGCTCCATTATTAATACCGCCTCTTTTGTTGCCCATCTCGGAGCAGCCACCCCACAAATTGCCTATACTGCCAGTAAAGGAGCAGTTTTAGCAATGACCCGCGAATTAGCCATTATTCACGCCCGTGAAAACATCCGCGTAAATGCCTTATGCCCTGGCCCATTACGCACCGAGCTACTTATGAAATTCCTCAACACAGAAGCAAAAAAACAACGCCGTCTAGTACATATCCCAATGGGGCGTTTTGGAGAAGCAAAAGAAATGGCTAAGGCTGCTCTATTCCTCGCTTCTGACGATTCCTCTTACACCACTGGCACCGAATTTCTAGTAGATGGCGGTATTACTGCCGCCTACGTTACACCTGAATAAATAATAGTCAACTTATTCTATTTTTTTTAATCGAACTCCTATTCCCCTTCTCGAAGGGAGTGAGGGATAGGTTTTTAAATGCTAAATATCTCATGTCCACCAATACCTTCCAAACCATCTCCCCTATTGATGGCTCCATTTATGTGGAACGCCCTTTTGCTAATACTCGCGAAATAGAACAAACTCTTTCACAAGCCAAACAAACACAAAGAGCTTGGCAACAAACGAGCTTAACAGAAAGAAAAAAAATATGTCAAGATGCAGTTCAATATATGGTAGACCGTGCCGATGAAATTGGAGAGGAAATCACTTGGCAAATGGGCCGCCCTATTCGTTATACCCCCTTCGAAATAAAAGGCGGTTTCCAAGAGCGTGCCAAGTATATGATCGAAATTGCCGAGCAAGCACTCGCAGATATTCCCGCTCCTCCCAAAGAAGGGTTCCAACGCTTTATTAGACGAGAAGCAGTGGGAACAGTGTTAGTACTCGCCCCCTGGAATTATCCCTATCTCACTTGTGTCAATGTAATCATTCCCGCCCTACTAGCAGGCAATACAGTGATCCTAAAACATGCCTTACAAACTCCTCTTTGTGCTGAACGATACACCCAAGCATTCGAGGCAGCCGGACTACCTAAAGGCATTTTTCAACACCTACACATAAGCCATGAACAAGTAGCGCAGGTTATCGCCGACCAGCGCATTGATTATGTCGCTTTTACAGGTTCTGTCAAAGGAGGTGCAGCTATCCAGCAAGCAGTCAATCAGCGATTTATTGCCACTGGCTTAGAACTAGGAGGTAAAGACCCCGCTTATGTGCGAGCAGATGCCAACTTAGATCATGCCATCGAAAATATTGTAGATGGTGCCTTTTTCAATTCTGGACAGTCTTGCTGTGGTATTGAACGAGTGTATGTGCATCAAAATCACTTTGACAAATTCGTAGAAGGTTTTGTTGATCTAGCAAAAACATACCAATTAGGCAATCCATTACTTCCCAAAACCACACTTGGACCAATGGTGCGGACTAGTGCTGCGGCAAATGCTCAACTACAAGTTGTAGAAGCCATCCAGCAGGGAGCCAAAACATGGATTGACCCTTTATCTTTTCCTACTCACCGAGCTAACACCCCTTATATGGCTCCACAAGTACTTACAAATGTGAACCATTCAATGCGAATTATGCGGGAAGAGACCTTTGCTCCCGTAGTTGGCATCATGTCTGTTAGTAATGATGAGGAAGCCATTCAATACATGAATGATAGTCGATACGGATTAACTGCTTCAATTTGGACTAAGGATATAGAACAGGCTATTCATATTGGTGATCAACTAGAAACGGGTACCTGTTTTATGAATCGTTGTGACTATCTTGATCCTACCCTCGCTTGGACGGGAGTTAAAGATTCAGGACGTGGTTGTACCTTATCTATTTTGGGTTATGAGAGTTTGACCAGACCTAAGTCGTTTCATTTAAGACTTTCTTAGGGATGAAGACTAAAGGATCACCTATATATTCAAATATCAATTTCCTATTAAAAAGGCTGACCCCTGTCTCCTGACACCTGAATCCTAAAATTTAAACTTATGCAAATCGGCCTTCTCATCTGCGATCATGTTCGCGAAGAATACCAATACATTGCCCCCCATTACGCTGCTATGTATCAAGCTTACCTACCCGATTTAAAGCTGGTGCCTTACTATGTATGCGATGGTAATTTCCCTGAAAAAGTAAGCGAATGTGCGGGCTATATGATGACAGGCTCTCGTTATTCTGTTTACGAGCAGCTAGATTGGATTATTCACCTAAAAGCCTTTGTACAAGCAATTCAAAAAGCTCAAATCCCTTATTTCGGTATTTGCTTTGGACATCAAATGCTGGCAGAAGCACTAGGCGGGAAAGTACGTAAAGCCGAACAGATTGGCTGGTGTGTTGGCACACATACATTTGGCATTCAAGTACCCAAACCCTGGATGGCTCCACCAAAAGAATCTATCAACTTATTAATGATGTGCCAAGATCAAGTCATGGACTTACCCGAAAATAGTACCGTACTCGCAACTAGTAATGACTGTACAATAGGTATGTTCCAAGTTGGTGAGAAAATGGTGGGTATTCAAGCACATCCCGAATTTAGCAAGCAATACTGCCAAGTACTAATGGAGGCACGTATAAAAAGAATGGGAGCTGAAAAGGTTGCGAAAGGTCTCGCTAGTCTTCAACTCCCAGTCCACGAGGATATTTTTAAACAGTGGATTTATGCTTTTTTTAAAACTACTGCCACATAATTTTTCGCTGAACTCGTTGCCCACTTTCTAGTAAAACGGATAACAAATACATACCTGTTTCCAAGCCATCGCGATCTAAACGTGTTTGGCTTTTATTAGAAACAACAAGCTTTTGTACTAACTGTCCCTGCATATTAAACAACTCTATTTCCTTTATTTTCGCTTCTCCTGTGTTAGTAAGGGAAATATCCATATAATTAGTAGCAGGATTCGGAAGGATGCGAAGTGCTTGTTGTAAGGCATTCTCTTCTAAGCCAGTTGCCCAATTACAAGACAACACATTTTTATACAAGAAATTACTTACTTCATCAATCACACGACTCATCATCTCCTCGCGGTTAGCTCCGCCTGACCAGGGTGTATGATCTTCGCCTTCATACACATGTAGTTCATTGATAATTCCGTTTTCCTCAAAAATAGGATGAATAACACTACTGCCGCAAAGGTCTACCAGATCAATAGCTCCTAGCAATGGAGCATTCCAATAAGCATCATTACAATCAAAAGGTACTGTTCCATCAGCATCTCCATGACAACTAATCAAAGGAACTTCATCTGCATCAATAAATGACAAAGAATTAATCCCACCCGCCAAATTAAACACACCATGAATTGCTGAAGAATAGCCCTCATTACCGCTATTCCCATCTAAACCACCTCGTTCATCTATAATACTAACCATGTGTTCTGGTACCTCCGCCATATCATCTAAATAAGCCAAATGCATCGCTAAGATACCCCCTGCCGAACTACCTCCAAAAAAGATTTGGTTCGTATCTACTTCATACTTATTATCAGTAGCAGCATCTTTGCGGAAATAACGTATTGCTGCTTTCCCATCTGAAACAGCCTGCATGACAACACCAATCATATAGATAGAATCACTCAATAAAAGTGCATTCTCAGCTAAGGCATAATTGATAGAAGCAGCTACATATCCACGCTTGGCAAAGGCATTACAAAAAGCTTCTGCCGAATACGTGTTTTTACTACCACTTGTAAAGCCGCCTCCATGTGCAAAAATTACCACTGGACGAGGTGTCAGCAAACCATCACCACTAGGTTGGTACACATCCATCTCTAAACCATATACGTCAGAATAAACGACCGTTTCTACAGCCACATCAAATGTTTCATTTAAATAATGGTCTGCACATTGCCCATAAACGGATTGGGTCACAAACAAACTCCCCGTTAATAAGCTTACAATTATAAAAAGTAACTGTTTCTTCATCGTGTATTTTGTTTTTTTGAAAAATGCAAGTTAATATACTCCTTCTATGGAAAATTCAAAAACAATTTAACAAAAATAAGATAAGTCTTTTACTTCTTTTGCTCTTTGAACCTCCTATCTGTTATGCTTGTTATAAGAGAAATGGATATACGCCAATAAAAATTAATACTCATGAGCCAAGATCCACCAATTATAAATCGCGTCGCTAAAAGTGGGATTATCACCTTGAATCTCGAAGATTATTACCCACAAGGTGAATTTGTCACCTTTGACATTAAGCCCTACTTGTTTATGGAAATGATCCTAAAAGAAAAGGATTTTCGACAAGCGATGAAAGAACATGATTGGACGATATACGAAGGAAAAAATGTAGCCATTATCTGTTCGGCAGATGCGATTGTACCAGTATGGGCGTATATGCTTATTAGTACAAAATTAGCTCCCTACGCACATTTTTCGGCTTTTGGAACAGAAGAAGTGCTTAATTGTTTACTCTTTCAACAGGCTCTACATCAATTAGATTTGGATAAATTTACAGATAAACGAGTGGTTGTCAAAGGATGTGGACAAAAACCCGTACCCGCTTATGCTTATACCGAAATTACCCGTCTCTTAAAGCCCTATGTAAAGTCATTGATGTATGGTGAACCTTGTTCAACTGTGCCAATTTATAAGCAACCACGCAAATAAACTTACCTTTTACACTTATTTTGACATTTCCCTTACAAGCTTGACTATTTGTGGAATGAATTTTGCTCCATTTATAGTACCATCCCACAATTAAGTGATACTCACAATTTACTGCATTTTGCCTGTTGATTGATTCAAGATACAGGCAGAATGAACAGTAGACACATTATGTTTAACTGCTACTTGATCGCAAGAATCGACCTATTTATTTTTTGGTCGTGACTAAGTAAAGAGGAAAGAATAAATTGCCCAATCTAGCTGCCTATTTGATCAATTTATTTTTTCATCTTTACTAAACGAATGTAGCCTTTAAATTATCCTATTTATATCCCTCACCACCTTACAATTAATGTGACATAATGCCTTTTAGTCCATCGTAAAAAATACGGTATCTATTACGCGTTTACCTACATTGTATTTTATCACTTAGTTGCAGTTTCGATTATGAAATCTCTATCCATCGCTCTCATCCTCCTATTAGGTTTATTTGGAGCTTATGCTTTTTTCGCAGAAAAAGCCCCTGCCAGTCCTGATAAAATGTCGGGAAGTTTATACTATCATCCTGCGGTTTACAAAACAAAAGGAAAGGCTAGTCTTGCCGAACCACTGCGTCAAGAAGTTGCTCAAGCCTTTATACCTGAAGAACTCACCTTTGCTGGTGAGCGAATTCCACTAGAAGATTATGAAGTTTATGAACGCCTAGATCGCGAATTAATCTCCATTTCTTACCGACATTCGCATACTGCCCGCATATTAAAATTGGCTAATCGTTGGTTTCCTACCATTGAGCCTATTTTGGAAGCACACGGTGTTCCTGATGATTTTAAATACCTAGCCGTTGCCGAAAGTGGCTTAGAAAATGTTATCTCACCTAAAAATGCACGCGGTTTTTGGCAATTTTTAAAAGAAACAGGACGCAGTCATGGCCTTGAAATAGGTAGTGATATAGATGAACGGTATCATGTAGAAAAATCAACAGAGGCGGCAGCCAAATACCTCAAAAATGCCTACGGGAAATTAAATAGTTGGACAACTGCCGCTGGCGGGTATAATATGGGTGTTAAAGGGATCTCTAATCAAATGGAACGCCAGCAACAGGGCAATTACTTTGATCTTTATTTAAATAGCGAAACGTCTCGTTATGTCTTCCGCATCTTAGCCTATAAGTTATTGTTATCTAATCCTGAAAAGTATGGTTTCCAACTTCAAGAGACTGATCTATATCCACCTATCCCACATACCAGACTTGAGGTAAGTAGTATTAGTGACATTGCTGATTTTGCACATGAACATGGTACGACTTACAAGCATTTGAAATTGTTAAACCAGTGGTTAATTGGTACTTCTTTGAAAGCCCGAAAAGGAAAGAAATATACGATTAAGATTCCTAAGTAGCAGGGTGTGAAGAAAAACGATGAAACAGTTGGAGAACAATCAGCCAGAGGCTGAAACTTGTCGTTATAACCACCAGCGATGACGCTGGCGGCAACTCCGTCGGACGTTTAATCGTGAATCGTTCAATCGTCTACCGCGTGAGGGATAGTAGTGATAGCTTGGCAAAGTAGAAAGGTGGTGACACTTCACCTAGCAGGGCTGACGAAGGAAGACACTGCTAGGTGACATAGTGGAACTCCTTTTCTACGAGACAACTACAAACGGATAGCCCGACCCCATTTTTCTCGTTTTTGTCTAAGTTCCTGCGAGGACGCAGGAAGGGGTAAAAACGAGAAAAATGGGGACACGCCCAATGTCATTGACATAAGAATACACATCATTCACATTG
>JAHDCM010000212.1 GCA_020629895.1 Bacteroidota bacterium | reverse complement strand
CTTTTTCAGCTCCAATTCTAAAATCAAGACAGCCTCTTAGGAAAAAAATCCTAACGTGTTTTAGTAACATACACATTAGAATACACCTACTAATATAGTTAGCTATTTACATTGATAGCTACATATATTAGATGGATGGTCTATGTCTGTTCCCTTATGAGGTTGTAATTTGTTTTACTAGTAACGTGGTTACCGTTTGTTTTAGTTTTGGCTATCTATCTAATAAATGTCAAAAAAGTAGTATTTGACAGAATTATAACGGTTGTTTGCTAGTAATATGGATTGAGAGGCGGTATGATCTAAAGATCATTGATTTTTTTGAAAAGTATTGCCTGTAAAGTTACAGAATTTAGAGCAAAAAAAAAATCATTTTGAAAAATGTCCTCAGATGAAATAAAAGTTCATTTAACAATGGCACCCCTACCCCAAGTACCTAATAAGCCATTGTCACATTGTTTGTTTATATCTCCTTCTTTCTTCTCTTCGTTAGTTTCAATTAGCTTTTGTGTGAAGTTGAGTTTATCGTTAGATGTGTAGAAAGTGAGTTGACTATTTTTTTGAATCTACAATAAATCACTGTAAAATACTTTATTCTTAGGGCAATCGCACCAATTCTATTTCCCAATTTCCAATCAAAGTTTCCTCATTTATGAACAATCAAAAATGGTTTTACTTCCTAGTAATTTTACTATTAGGGATAAGCATTGGTGCTTGTAATAATAGTTCTAAAAAAGCGCAATCTAACCAACAATCTACTATCATTAAGTGGCAAGAGCTTGATGAAGTAAATGAACAAATCAAAAAACAACCTAAAAAAGTCTTGATAAAAGTATATGCTGATTGGTGTGGTCCTTGTAAATTAATGGATCGAACAACCATGCAAGATCCACACATTATTGACTATATCAATGAACATTACTACGCCATTCGGCTCAACTCGGAAGAGCGATCTAGTTTAGATTTTCAGGGTGAAGTTTTTAAATTTATTTCTTTTGGCTCAGGAGGTTATCACGAATTACCCGTAGCTTTGCTAAATGGTGACGTTAGGCTTCCTAGTCTCGTCTTTTTAGATGAAGAGATGCAATTGATTCAAGGAATTCCTGGTTATCAAGATGCAAAGAGCTTGGAAGTGATGTTGAATTATTTTGCTGAAGATGCTTATCAAGAAGTACCGTGGACGACTTATAAAGACAAATACGAATCCTCTTTTTAACCCGTTTATGGTAGGACTGTTTAAGCAAGGTATTTTTTCATGATGTAACAATGACAATTATATAATATCTAATAGCAAGCATTATTCTTTAGTACACTGAAATAAAAAACATGATAAACAAACAACTTTCATTAATAACAAGCATATTCGTTATTGGTATTTCCTTTTTTTCATTCATACTTAAACCCGAAACTAACTCTGCAACAGAAGCGAGTGCCAAAGGAATGATAGAGTGGATTGATATTACGGATTTGGAAGATAAACTGGAAGCAGAACCTCGAAAGGTGATTATTGATTTATATACTGATTGGTGTGGTTGGTGCAAAAAAATGGATCGCACGACCTATAAGCACAAAGACATTGCAAAGTATGTCAATGAAAAATACTATGCTATCAAATTTAATGCAGAGAGCAAAAAGCCTATTAAGGTTGCAGGGCAAGAATTCAAGTTTATTCCTAGAGGCCGTCGTGGTGCTCACGAATTGGCAATTACGTTACTAGAAGGACGTATGTCTTACCCTTCTACGGTCATTTTAGATAATGATTTATCTAAACTAACTATTATTCCAGGTTATGTTGATGCCCCTAAAATGGATAAAATTTTGCGTTATTTTGGAGATGGACACCAAGATAAAGGGGTAAATTGGCAAGTATTTGATAAACAATTCAAATCGAAAATAAAATAATGGTATAACAGGGTGCGAAGTGGCGGAATCCACTTCGCATTTTTATTTAACTCACCTAATCCGTCTTGATGATAGAAGCTTCTTCTAACACGCTTCTAACTGCCTGCTCCAACTCATTGATCTTTTCCTGCTTTTCTAACACCGTAGGTGCTGCTACTCTTTCCTGACAATCCTCAATACCACAACGCTCACAAGTCTCATTCACCCATCTTACTGGCACAGCAGGATCATCCCAAAAATTCACCTTCTCTTTAAAATTGCGATCTACTAAAAAGCCAATGGTTACACTACTATTGGTTTGAGGAGTAGGATGCATAGCTCGTGCAAGTGTAATGCAGAAATACTCGCGTTTAGAATTCCAATAACGAGATCGTTGGACACGTACAATCGGGCCTTGTTCATCTTGTTTTTCTTGTAACTGTTCTAACTCCTTCAAAATGTTGATCGTAATCCACCGACGACAGTAATGCTCATTAATTTCATTACCATGTGGGTTATGTAAATCGGCTAGATGTAGTTCTTTGGTAATATGATATTGCGGGCTTTTGCGGGTATGAGTAAACCTCAAAAAAAAGAGGTGATTGAGTCTAAAGTAATGGGGCAATAAATTCGTCAATCGGTGTAAGAATGTTTCTGGTGAGACATTATAACCATTCATCACCTTCAAAAACAAAGCCCCATCCCATACATCTTTAGAAAACACACGATCTATATCATCTAATACCTTATTTCGGTCTACCAGTAAAGCTCCTGCAAAGTAAGAAGCTTTAGCATTGTGCAATAACTGTTCAAAAGAATCAATCTTGAGCGAAGGAGGTAAGCCTCCTTTTCGTTGCAATCCTAAATGGTTGTAGGCAATTTCTTTGGCCAGTTGAAAGTTTTTCTGACTAGTATTCAAATTACTATTCAGCATCAAAATAGGCTGTTCATCCTCTAATTTATAGAGCGACCGAATACCTTGTAATTTCTTTTCTGCTCCTAAACGCTGTTGGTCAATACAATAGTGGTATTGTTGCTCTAAAATTTGCACCAAACTACCTTCTGTAATGACATCTTTCAGCAAAATGGAGTACTCCTCCTTAAAATTAGCTGCATCACGCTCAATGTCTTCAAAAAAGTTATTATACATCTCCTGATATGAGCGAAGGGCTATTTTGAAAAAGTGATCGGTTTGTATTTCATAATTTCGCGCCACCTGAATCAACATGCTAATAAAAGCACTTACCTTATCAGGAGCATCTGCAATAATATCCATCAATTGCTCCAAACCAATCCCGAAAAGTTGTAACGGAAGCTCATTGAGAAAGTTAGATGTGAGCAGATTCGCAATAGGCGTCAACTCCTCACTCAATTTCAATGATACAATCTCATCATAATCAACCTCCAAAGCTTTTGCTAAAGCCATAATCTTTTGAGGTGTAGGACGTTTTTTACCTTTTTCAATCTCTGCTAAATAGGAAGTAGATATACCTGATTTTTTAGCCAACATAGTTGCAGAGTATCCTTTTGCAGCACGAAGCTGTCGAAGCTTGAGGGCAAGTATCCATTTAATATTTTCGGCGGGGATCATATATTCTTTACTAATGAGAAATTTGGCCTGTTTTTGGTGCTAAGATAATCTAAATTTAAACATTCTCCATCAGCAAAATCCAACTTAATAGCAAATATTATTTTTTAGCGAAAATTCGCTATTATTTTTTGGATTGCAAATATTCCTTCTATATTTGTGATACGCTAATCTAAAAAACAGTATCTAATTATTAAAACAGAGGTCGCTCAAGCCTTCCTTGTAGTGTGTCCAAAAACACGCTATCTAATTGATTATCAAAAAATAATTTTCAAAAACACCTTATTATAGCTTCTCCAAAGTCACAAAAAAACAATCACATATTGGAGCTATAACAAGTTAACAAACAACTACCTAGAAATACTTATTACATGGCCACAACGATAGAGAACTACGAAATAAAAGGGCATTTCACCCCACGCTATGCGACTGTTCTTACGGAAGAAGCACTAGCATTTATCATTGAGTTACAGCAAAAATTTAACCCTCGTCGATTAGACCTGTTAAAAAAACGCCAAGAACGTCAAACAGCTATCGACAACGGCGCAATGCTCGATTTTTTACCAGAAACCGCCGATATACGTGCAGGCGATTGGAAAGTCGCTCCTATTCCTACCGACTTACAAGATCGTCGTGTAGAAATTACTGGCCCCGTAGATCGAAAAATGATTATCAACGCGCTAAATTCAGGAGCCAATGTATTTATGGCAGACTTTGAGGACTCCAATTCTCCAAGTTGGGTCAACAACCTTGAAGGGCAAATTAATCTACGCGACGCCATCAATGGTACTATTGAGTTTGTACATCCTACCAAAGACAAAACATATCGCCTCAAAGACAAGATAGCAACCCTCATGGTACGCCCTAGAGGGCTACATCTCGAAGAAAAGGGCTTATTAGTAGATGGACAAGCCTTTTCTGGTTCTCTATTTGATTTTGGTTTATTCTTTTTTCACAATGCCAAAAAACTAGTTGAAAAAGGATCTGGGCCTTATTTCTACCTACCAAAATTAGAAAGTCACCTAGAAGCTCGTCTATGGAATGATGTATTTGTATATGCACAAAACAGACTAGGAATTCCGCAAGGTACGATTAAAGCAACCGTACTTTTAGAAACCATTTCTGCCGCCTTTGAAATGGATGAACTACTTTACGAATTACGCGAACATTCCGCAGGGCTGAACTGTGGGCGTTGGGACTATATTTTCAGTTTCATTAAAAAACTCAAAAACATTCCAGGTCGAATCATGCCCAACCGTTCACAAGTAGGCATGACCACCCACTGTATGCGTTCTTACTCGCTACTAGTGATCAAAACCTGTCATAAAAGAGGGGTTCATGCAATGGGCGGAATGGCGGCACAAATACCGATCAAAAATAATCCCGCAGCTAATGAGGCTGCACTAGCTAAAGTACGTGCCGATAAAGAACGAGAAGCCAAAGATGGGCATGATGGTACTTGGGTCGCACATCCTGGCTTAGTCCAAGTAGCGAAGGATATTTTTGACAAACACATGTCTACCCCTAACCAAATTCACAATAAAAGAGAAGATGTAAATATTAGCCAGGAAGACCTACTCAAACTTCCAGAAGGAAGCATTACTGAAGAAGGTTTGCGTCTTAATATCAATGTAGGTATTCTTTATATCGAGTCATGGTTGCGAGGCGTTGGTGCAGCCGCCATTTATAATCTGATGGAAGATGCTGCCACTGCCGAAATCTCACGCACCCAAGTATGGCAATGGCTACACAATAAAGCCAAATTAGAAGACGGTAGAACTATTACCTACGAACTCTATAATGGCTTGCTCAAAGATGAGCTTAAAAAAATAAAAGACTATGTAGGAGAAGAACGCTACCGTACTGGTAAATTCGGATTAGCAACAGAGCTATTTGATAAGTTAGTCGTTAATCGCGAATACCGCGAATTCCTTACACTGGATGCTTATAAATACGTATAGTCATCCACATCAGACCATATTCTAAAATTAATTGTTCACAATCATAAAAATAGATCATGTCAAGACAAGACCGTATCAACAAACTCCTCACCGAATGGGAGGGTAGTCGATGGGAAGGAATTAGCCGCCCATACACCGCAGAAGATGTAATTAATTTACGTGGTTCATTCGATGTCGAATATTCTATCGCTCGCATGGGAGCCGAGCGTTTTTGGAAATTATTACATTCCGAACATTTTGTAGCTGGATTAGGCGCACTTACAGGAAACCAAGCCGTACAACAAGTAACAGCCGGGCTAAAAGCCATTTATTTAAGTGGATGGCAAGTAGCAGCAGATGCCAACTTAGCAGGAAAAATGTATCCTGATCAAAGTTTATATCCTGCCGATAGCGTGCCTGCCGTTGTAAAACGCATCAACAATGCCTTGAGTCGTGCCGATCAAATTCAGCACCTAAAACAAGATGGAGATGTACATTTTATGGCTCCTATCATTGCCGATGCAGAAGCTGGTTTTGGTGGCAACCTAAACGCTTACGAATTAATGCGCGGCATGATCGAAGCAGGTGCATCGGGTGTACACTTCGAAGACCAACTTTCTTCAGCCAAAAAATGTGGTCACTTAGGAGGGAAAGTATTAGTTCCTACTCGTGAAGCAGTCAATAAACTCATTGCGGCTCGTTTAGCAGCCGATGTATGTGGCGTTCCTACCGTTTTAGTAGCGCGTACCGATGCCAATGCTGCCAACTTATTAACTTCCGACATTGACGATAACGATAAACAATTTACAACAGGTGAGCGTACACACGAAGGCTTCTTCCGTGTAAAAAATGGATTAGATCAAGCTATTAGCCGTGGATTAGCTTACGCTCCTTATGCCGATTTGATTTGGTGTGAAACAGGTAAGCCTGACTTAGCAGAAGCCAAAGCATTTGCAGAAGCAATGCACGAGAAATTCCCTGGTAAATTATTGGCTTATAACTGCTCGCCTTCATTCAACTGGAGTGGCAACTTAGATGAAAAAACCATGCTTCACTTCCGTGAGAGTTTAGCAGATATGGGATACAAATTCCAATTCATCACACTCGCTGGTTTCCACTCACTCAATACAGGCATGTACGAATTAGCCAAGGCCTATAACGAAAAAGGCATGTACGCATACTCCAAATTACAAGATCGTGAGTTTAGCTACGAATCAGAAGGGTATAAAGCGATCAAGCACCAAGCATTTGTAGGGGCTGGTTACTTCGATACCATTCAAAATATCATCACTTCAGGTAAAACATCTACCGCTGCTCTAAGTGGTTCTACCGAAGAAGAGCAATTTCATTAATATTGACAACTGCTCGTTTATTCATTTTCACATA
>JAHDCM010000211.1:5563-6796 GCA_020629895.1 Bacteroidota bacterium | reverse complement strand
TCCATCAATTGTAACTCCTCGCCCATCTCATCGTAACATTTCCGAAACTCTTCCTCATCCTCTCCATATCTTTTTTTGCATTTACACGCCTTCTCTGCTACCAATCTCCCCAACTCATCTGCTTTATAAGTAGCTACAAACGTATTTGAGGTAGCTTCCTTTTTCAACGCTTTAGCTGTACTAGTATGCGTTCCTTGCTCCTTATCATGGTGGCAATTACTCCATAAAAACAATCCCATAAAAAGTAACAACTCACATCTTTTTGCATACATTTTTTTCATATTATTATTTCGTTTTGGCTAAAAACTATCAAAAAAATTGAACAGTCCTGTAATTAATTTGTAGACATGGAGACAAACTAAGTAATGAGTCAATAATCACTCAAAACCACAATAACCAACAAAGTATGAAATTAATAATCAAACTACTAATTAGTATATTGTTAATTAGTAGTACCTCCTTATTCGCTCAACCTCCTGGTGCAGGTGGTTGGGGAGGAGGAAGCTCTCAAGTAAAAGTCAAAGGTAAAATATCTGGCACACTGATCGACTCCACCACCAATAAACCCATCGAATTTGCAGCAGTAGTACTATTTGACGATAAGCAAGAAAAGGAAATCAATGGAGGAATGACCAATGAGAAGGGGAAGTTTAAAATGGATGGTATCAAGCCTGGCAAATATGTCTTGAAAATATCTTTTCTAGGATATGAACCCAAAACCATCGCTAATATAGAAACAACTCCCAAAAAACCAGATGTAAAATTTGACAAAATTGCACTACAAGTAAGCCAAGTCGCTTTAGATGCAGTAGAAATAGAAGCCGAAGCTCCAGTAATTGAGAATAAAATTGATAAGATTGTGTACAATGCCGAAAAGGATGCGACCAATCAAGGAGGAGACGCAACAGACGTGATGCGGAAAGTGCCTTTACTCTCTGTTGACTTAGATGGCAATGTTCAATTAAGGGGGTCTAGCAATGTACGTATCCTCATCAATGGCAAACCTTCTGCCTTATTTACTGCTGGAAATGTAGGAGATGCTTTAAAATCTATACCTTCCGATCAAATCAAAAATGTAGAAGTTATTACTACTCCTTCTGCCAAATATGAAGGAGAAGGAAATGCTGGAATTATCAATATTATTACCAAAAAGAAAACCGTAGAAGGCGTTAGTGGTTCTGTACAAACCTCCATCGGAACCCGCCAAAATAATGCAAACCTCAGCCTCAATGC
>JAHDCM010000211.1:0-5463 GCA_020629895.1 Bacteroidota bacterium | reverse complement strand
GATAGTAATACTGATATGATTCAAACAGGTACCGACGCGTTTCTAAATTTAGACGAAGAAGCTATCAATAAAGGGCGAAACCTAGAATCTACCATTCAAACCGATTATGTACATCCTTTTGGTAAGATTTTGAAATTAGAAATAGGTGCTAAAGGGGTACTGCGAAACATCAATAGCGATTATACCTATAACTTATTTGATAAAGTTGATCCTACCCGTTCCGATGTATTCGATTACCAACAAAATGTATATGCAGGTTATAGCTCCTTCAATTTCGACTTCAACGATAAGTATGGCATTGTAGCAGGTGTACGTTATGAACATACCGATATTAGTGGAGAGTATCTCAATAGCGATGCACCTTTTACCAACGACTACGGCAATGTTCTTCCTAGTATTATTGTGTCTCGCAAACTACCCAATTTTCAATCTATTAAAATTGGCTATTCTCGACGTATCCAACGACCAAGTTTATTCTATATCAACCCCTTCTCACAAATGTCAGATCGTCGAAATGTAACCGTAGGAAACCCACTACTTTCACCCGAATTAACCGACCAAGTAGAGCTAACCTACAATACCTTTATCAAAGGCTTAATGCTCAATACTTCCTTATATTACAAACACACCAACGACATTATCAGCCAACTGACCAATGTGCAGAATGATATAACCGTCAATACCTACCAAAATGTAGGCGTCAAAAACGCCTATGGAATGAATATCTTCGCCTCCAAGAACTTTAAAAATAAGTTTGACATTCGAGCAAGCTTTAATGTTAGCCGCTTTCTCATAGAGAGCCAATTACCCGACTTAGACCTCACCAATGAAGGATGGGAGTACAATGGTTTCGGAATGGCAGGCTACACCTTCAACAAAGGATTTAAAGCAGAAGTATTTACCTTCTTCCGTTCTCCCAACAGAACATTACAAGGAAATGTACCCTCTTTCTCCATGTTAATGATTGGTGCTAAAAAAGAAATTTTTAACCGAAAAGGAAGCATCGGTATTCGTATCGTAGAACCATTTTTCGAAAACAAATCGTTTAAATCCGACCTAAGAGGAGAAAATTTCTACCAAGAAACAGACTTTACCATCCCTTTCCGATCTTTTGGCATTAATTTTAGCTACCGATTTGGAAAAATGGACTTCAACAATCGTCCAAGAAGAAGTAAGATCAAGAATGATGACTCCAAGCAAGAAGGAGGAAATTCTGGTGGCGGAGGCGGCCAAGGTGGCGGCGGAGGAATGGGTTTTTAATCCAATCAGGTGATTTTTACAAGTGAAAATAGGAGAACAGGAGTTTGCAATATGTCAATCTCCTGTTTTTTTTGTTTATTTTTACCCTATGAAACCAATCAAATGGCTCCTCCAAAAAAACCTATTAAAAGCCTCCTTTCTCAAACGATTTGAAAAGGCACTAATCAACGAACAAGTTGCTTACGAACTAATACAAGTCATCCCCTTCTCTCGCGAAGCTCCATCTATCGACACCCACCACTACCATATTTTTTACGGCTCCACCACCCTCATGATAAATGCTTATCGCAGTTATCCTCAACAAGGTATTTTTTATGATGAAGCCACTTTTTCGATGGCCTTATACCAACAAAAATGGGGCGAATACCTCCTCAATCACGATGGAAAATGCAGTACCCTTCATACCTTATCACAAACAACACTCCCACCCAATCAAACTTTTTTTATTCGTCCCAACGACGACTCCAAAAGCTTTTCAGGACGCATCATTAGCTTCGCGCAACTCCAACAATGGACACAACGACTCCAAGAAGACCTAGATAACGACATCAGCTATTCCCTACTTCATCAAACAATTTGGTACGCCCAACCCAAAGAAATTTATGCCGAGTATCGCCACTTCATTGTCGATCAACAAATCATTTTAATGGAAGATATTGCCAACAAAACCATCCTCACATCAGGTAATTTATACCAACAACTTAGTTCCTTCGTACATGATCGCATCGCCACTTTCACCCCCCACGACATCTTTGTCATCGACATCGCCCAAACCCCACAAGGCCTCAAAATCCTAGAATGTGGCTGCATAAATGGCACCGGATTTTACACAGGAGCAGTAGAAGTAGTCATTAAAGCCATTCACCATCATTTTGCTAGTAAAATTAGTCAAAACTACACTTAAATTTTAAAAAAATTAGCAAAATGCCTATCTTTATATTATTATGGGCGTGTCCTTTTTTCACCTCGCCCGTCGATGTGTGAACACAACGACGGGTACGAGGCGAAAAAAGGTCGGGCTATCCGCTTGTAGTTGTCTCGTAGAAAAGCAGTTCGGCTAATACTGGTGGCAGTGTCTTCCTCCGTCAGCCCTGCCACCAGTAGCCTCACAAGCTTTCTACTTCGCCAAGCTACCGCTACTATCCCTCACGCGAAAGACGTTTGAACGATTTACGATTAAACGTCCAACGGCTAGAATATTTTGCAATAAATCACTTTTACAAATATATAACACAAATCATTTAATTACTATTGAAACCTCCCAATAAATATCTCAAAGGACGCGGTGCGCAAATCAACACCCCCAACCCGTATGAAAAACACGAATACGAGGCACGCCCTCACTTGGAAGAAAACCAAGAACAAGTCCCCACACAATTCATTGAAGTACATCCCAAAACAATCATCAACAAAGTCAAGAGTCCCGACATTCCTGCGGAGTACTCACTCAACCCCTATCAAGGGTGTGAACACGGATGTATTTATTGTTATGCCCGCAACACACACCCTTACTGGGGTTATAGTGCAGGTTTAGAATTTGAACAAAAAATTTTACTAAAAAAAGAAGCCCCCCAAGTACTACGCAAACAATTGTCTTCTAAAAAATGGAAAGCTGCCCCCATCATGATAGCGGGCAATACCGATTGCTACCAACCCATTGAAAAAAAATTAGAAATTACCCGTCATATACTGCAAATATGCTGGGAATTTCGACATCCAGTGAGCCTAATCACTAAAAATAGCCTCGTGTTACGCGACCTTGACATTCTACAAAAGTTAGCCGAAAAACGCCTACTTCGTGTCGCTATTTCCATTACCACCCTCAACGAAGAACTTCGCCAGAAGATGGAACCGCGAACCGCCAGTATCAAACAACGATTACACACGGTCGAAACACTTGCCAATAACAATATACCCGTATTTGTAATGATGGCACCAATCATTCCAAGCCTAAATGACCACGAAATCATCCCACTAGTAAAAAAGGTAGCCGAATTGGGAGCTTATGGTGTAGGTTATACAATGGTTCGCCTCAATGGCGATGTGGGGACTATTTTTAAAGATTGGATTGAACAGGTGTACCCAAACAAAGCATCAAAAGTCTTAAAACAAATTGCCGACACAGATGGTGGAAGTATTGAAGATAAACGGTTTGGTACTCGTATGCGAGGGAAAGGACATATTGCTGATATTATTCACCAACAATTTAAAGTTGCCAAGCAAAAGTTTCTAAAAGGCCGTCAAGCCCCTCCCTATGATTTAGAATTATTTGGCAAGAAAAAAAATCCGCAATTGCGATTATTTGATTAAAAAAATAAAAAGACAGTACGGGAACACGGTGTACTGCCTTTCAAATAGGGAAATGCCTTAATAGTAAATTAAGTAAAAAATAAAGACAGTGAGGAGACAGAGAGAACCACTGTCTTAAACTAATGAGGTCTTATCTTCTGAGAAACTGTCTTTGTTTATCAAATAAATAAGTAAAGCAAACTAAAATAAAGAAAAAGGCAGTGCAGAAACACAGCGCACTGCCTTCCAAATAGGGTACATCTTCTGATTAATGTCAATTAAATGGTATGTAGTGTATAAAGAAAAATAAAGACAGTGAGGAAACAGAGATAAACACTGTCTTAAACTAATGAGTTTCTATCTTTCTGTTAATCAAATGGGTTATCAGGGTTCATTTAGCTAGGTACTGCTTCTTCCTTTTTGTGAATAACAATTTTCACTATTCCTGCATCAATCACTACTCTACTAACTCCTGCTGTTGCCTCAATGACATCCACTACACTTAATCTCACCTCCGAATTAGACCCCGTATTAGGATCAGTGCTTGAATTTAGGTCTACGTCTGAATTAGCAGTAATTAACACAGTTGCGTTACGATCTCCTATTCTGGCAACTTCACGGCTATCATTTGCAAGTACTCTCGTCGAAACAGTTGGACTGGCACCGCTTGTGAGTTCAGAAAGGGAAATATCAATAATAATAGGCTTGGTACGTTCACTCATAATAAAAATATTTAGTTTTGTTAAATAAGGTTTCTAACAATGAACCAATAAATGGGGTTGTTTAGCAATTGGAGGATCGTGTAAAATGTTACACTCACCACTTGTTTTCTTGTTATTTCAAAAATAACAGGACTGTGAGACATAAAAAAACCAAAAAAAATAAAAACTTACCTTTCAAGTTAGGTTTCTCTCCTTAGATATTAATACATTTGTGGTATCGTAACATTTATTCTTTTCTTCTCCTTTCAATAACTGATTAATAAACCATCTTTTTAGGTCGGACATGGTGTTATGCCTCTTTGTATATATTACATCTGTTATGCTAATATCATCCCCCCAACACAGTCATTTATTTTTCTTAACTCCATAGCTCTGCCTTCCAATTGCTGGTTTATTTATTATAATCATTCTATACCCAATTTAGCAAGTTCGCAAGTATGAGTAAACATGATGATCTATTCGCGCTCATCCAATCGCTTAATCAAGCAGAAAAGCGTTATGTTCGTTTATATTTAAACACCTTTGTATCACAAAAGGAAACAATTGTTCTTAGATTGTTTAATTATTTTGTGAATCAATCTGTTTATGATATAAAAAAACTAAAAAAAGATTTTGAGGGAGAAACATTTTTAAAACACTTGTATAAAGTAAAGAACGAAATAAAAGAGAAAGTTTCCCAAAGCCTGTTTTTATACAATTTAGGTGCAGAAAAAAACAATTTGTTGCGATTAAAGCACAAAATCAATGAGTTAGCCATCTTCTACAATAAAGGATTGCTCAATTATACCCTCAAACAAATCAAACAATTAAAAAAGCAAGCAAGAGCCTTAGAAAGCTATGTTGATTTATTGGTATGTATTGATTGGGAAGAACGGTTAATTCTTGATTCAGAAACCAAAAACCCTTTGGATAGTTTATCGAAGGTATATGCAGAAAGAAAAGAGGCATTAGAATTGTTAGGGCAGTTATATAAATACCATGAACTTTTTAACCAAATAACTGCCATGTCCAGTATTCAAACACTTGGCAGAAAAGGTGTACAAAAAGAAGAAATACTGAAGTTTTTAGAACGAAATCAATTACATACCCCACCCATAACCCCAAGCCCTAAGATTTCATTTTTTTATCACCAAACCTTATCCATTGCCTACAAAATAATTCGAGAACTAGAAAAAACCTACACACATTGTAA
>JAHDCM010000210.1 GCA_020629895.1 Bacteroidota bacterium | reverse complement strand
GGGCGAGGCGAAAAAAGGACACGCCCAATTAATGATGATAGGGTGATTGGATGATAGGGTGATTGGATGATGGGGTGATGGGATGATAGGGTGATTGGATGATGGGGTGATTGGATGGATACATGGTGGAACACTTTTTTGATAATCTGCTACCTGTATAAAAAAATAAAACCATAAAATAATTATAACTATGGCAAACAAGAAGCGCAAAAAAAGAAGGTGGCCCTTGTGGTTATTAGGATTTTTAGTGCTATTGATGGCAGGAGCTGCTTTTGCCAAACGCATGGGGTGGGTAGGAAAAGAACCTTTGACCAAGATTGCAGTAGAAGATGCTAGTTTGCGAACCATTATTGAAACGGTATCGGCAAGCGGAAAGATTTACCCCGAAATTGAAGTGAGTATTTCGCCAGATGTTTCGGGAGAGATTACAGCCTTGTTGGTAGAGGAAGGCGACTCGGTAGAGGCGGGACAACTATTGGCGCGTATTAATCCAGATATTTATGCATCGGTAGTGGATCGTGCAGAAGCGGCTGTAAATTCGGCTAGAGCGCAGCAGGCGAATGCAGAGGCACGTATTAAGCAGGCAGAAGCGCAGGTGGCTAAATTTGGATCTAGAGAGATACAAGCAGATGCACGGGTCAAACAGGCAGAGACGCGTATCGGACAGGCAGATACCCGTAAAAAACAAACGGGTACGAGAGGTACACAGGTGGATACGCGGATTGATCAAGTAAAAACCCGTATGAAGCAAATGGATACGCGGATTACACAAGTAGATACGCGAATTGATCAGTTTAATACCCGCAAAAAGCAAATGGATACGCGTATTGCGCAGGTGGATACCCGAATCGAGCAGTTTAATAGTCGTAAAAAACAATTGGATACGCGTATTGGACAAGCAGAAGCGCGTATTAAACAATTGGATTCGCGAGAACAACAAGCACAGGCACGGATTGACCAATTTAAAGCGCGCTCGAAGCAGTTGGATATGCAATTGGAAAATGCAAAGAAAACGCATGAACGAAATGAGCAGTTGTTTAAGGATGGCGTTATTGCAGAGGTAGAACTGGATAATTCTTTATTAGCCTTGCAAGGCTTGGAGGCAGATAAAAAGTCACAAACATCGGAATTAGAGTCCTTAGAAATTGACTTTAATAGTTTAGAAGTAGAACGTGAAGTGTTGAAAGGAGATAAGGATAATTTATTGGAGGAGAGAGCAGGTATGGCGTCTGAATTGAAGGGTTTGGAGGCTGAAAAAGCAGGTATCTTGATCGAAAAAGAGGGAATGGATTCAGAATTGGCAGGTATTCAATCGGAAAAACGGGGTTTATTGATTGAGAAAGAGGGAATGAATAATGAAATTCGTGGTATTGAGGCTGAAAAAACGGGAGTCGGGGTGGAGCAAGAAGGTATCGAGGTTGAAAAACAAGGTTTGAGGGCTGATTTGGAAAGCGTAAAGGCAGATCGTTCTGCTTTAGATATGGATAAATTAGGTTTAGAGGCGGATGTTGAAGCAGCTCGTAAAACGGCTGAAGGAGCAGCTTATAATGTGAAATCTTCTCAAGCATCACTCAAAGAGGCGAAAGATAACCTGAAACGAACCACTATTTATGCGCCTATTGATGGGGTTATTTCTAGTCTTTCTGTCGAAAAGGGAGAACGGGTGGTAGGAACAACTCAAATGGCAGGAACAGATATGATGCGTATTGCTGATTTTTCGGAAATGGAGGCACAAGTAGATGTGAGTGAAAATGATATTTTACGAGTGAGCTTAGGTGATACAGCTATTATTGAAGTGGATGCTTATTTGGATCGTAAATTTAAAGGCGTAGTTACACGTATTGCTAATTCGGCTAATTCGGGTTTGCAAGCCTCTACGGATCAAATTACCAATTTCAAAGTAACCATACGCATCTTGCGAGAAAGTTATGCCGCCTTATTAGCTGAAAATCCTTACGCTTTCCGACCTGGAATGTCGGCTTCTGTGGATATCCAAACAGTTAAAAAATCCAATATCTTGACCGTGCCTATTCAGGCAGTGACGACACGCGAAATTCCTGATTCATTGCGAAAAGAAAATGCCAAAGGAGTAGCAGAAGAAATTGAGGAAGTGGTATTTGTTCACGATGGAGAACAGGTCTATAAACGAAATATTAAAGTCGGTATTCAAGATGAATCACATATTCAAATTGTAGATGGCTTGAAAAAAGGAGAGGCGATTGTGACAGCACCTTATCGAGCTATTTCTAAAAAATTAGAGGATGAAATGAAAGTAGAGGTGGTGGATAAAGATGACCTCTACAAAAAGAAAGAGGATAAATAAAAAGCCCTCTTTACACGAAGTGCAAAGAGGACTGCATCCAACATAAGTTAGATTTTATATCGGATGGGTATAGCTTTGTTACAAGGTGAACAGTGAAATAGCAATTGTGGTCTAATTCGTTGTTCGGTTTTGATATGTCAAAGATACCCGAAGCAGTCCGCTTTTAAAATGATGAATCAGTAGGTGTAGTGGTTTGAATGAAAAGTGTATTGAGTGGTTGATTAAGCGTTATTGGAACATAATTAAAAAAGAAAACGCAGCCAGCATTTAAAAATGCTGCTGCGTTTTTATAGTACTAACCTGTTATTGCCATATTAAGATAAAAAGCTAGGGCGGCTTTCTAAATTCGCTAAACTAGTACTCACTTTTTTAACCGCATGGTATATATCCATTCAACATATAGAATGATTATAAGTACCTTTTTTATGAGGCTTTGTTGCTTATCTATATGCAAATAAAGAAAAAAATGAATTTATTAGGAAGTAAAATGTAATAGCCCTTAAAAACCTGACACTTAGTTGACAATTGAGATTTGCTTCAATGAAAAAAAAACTTGATGCCATAAAATACAAGTTCAAAGAGTGAAAAGAAACCTGTGTATATTATTATCCGTTTTTCACTTAGTAAAAAGAAAAAAAGGATACTTTCATATAGAAAGAAGAATCACTTTATAATACCTCTTATCTTGACATTTTTATTGCAATGAGTGTGTTTTATAGAATGGTGGCGACATAAGTAATTGATTGTTAATTTTTTATAAATTTTTTAATTGAGATTAAGAGCCGCTTATGACCATTTTGTTTTTATTTAATCCTTCTGAAGCACTCTTTTCTTTCCTCAAAAGTGGTTTGAGTGATTATCCAGACCTCCAATGGTGCATTCCAGCTGAAATGACCGAAGAAAAATGGCTAGAACATGCTCCCAAAGCGACTGTGATGATTGGTTGGCGTCCTACCGAAGCAGTATTACTAGCCGCTACCAACCTAAAACTCTTTATCAATCCTGGAGCAGGTATCCAACATCAAATTAAACGATTTCGGAAGGTAAATGAACAAAAGGAAGTCGTATTGGTAAACGGACATGGAAATGCTTACTTTACCGCCCAACATACCGTCGCTTTATTGCTCGCACTAACTAATAAAATAGTTGCCCACGACCAATGGATGCGCGAAGGGAAATGGCGACTAGGTGACCAAGAAGCTGCTTCTATCCCAATGCGCGATCGAACAATCGGATTATTAGGTTACGGAGCTATCAATCAAAAAGTACATCAATTTTTAGCAGGATTTACCCTCCAATTTGCTGCGCTCAAAACCCAATGGAAAGAGGAGGAAAAAAATACGTATCCAACTTCCCTACAACAATATACACCTGAGCAACTACATGAATTTTTAACAGTTATTGATACACTAATTATTGCTGTACCACATACATCTCGAACAGAAGCAATGATTGGTAAAAAAGAATTGGAACTATTGGGCAAAGAAGGACTGTTGGTGAATGTGAGTCGTGGCAAGGTGATTGTAGAAGAAGCTTTGTATAATGCCTTACAAACAAAAGAAATCGCAGGAGCAGCCATAGATGTGTGGTATAACTACCAAGCCACACCCGATGAGCAGGAACGTAAATTTCCTTACCACTTCCCCTTCTATCAACTCGATAATGTCGTTTTGTCGCCACATCGAGCCGCTTCTCCTTTTAGTGATTTAAAACGATGGGAAGAAGTGGTCGAAAATTTAAAACGAGTAGCAGCAGGACGTAGCGATTATATAAACATTGTAAACTTAGAAAGAGAATATTGAATTTTATTTCCCCCTAGTATGAAACTCCCCGCCCCACCTTTAGAAATTACTGTTCTCAATTTGTCTCATGGGGAACATACAACCATTCCAAAGGAAGTTTTTTGGTGTAAAAACTTAAAACAATTAACATTAGGATCAAATAAAATTACCCATATCCCCGAAGAAATAGGAACACTAAAAGAACTGGAATACTTGGGTTTTTCGAAGATGTATAATGGATTAGATTCCCTTTGTTTCCCCGCAACAATAAAACAGTGTACGAAGCTCAAGCACTTAAAACTCATTGGTAATTATTTAGACGGTCTACCTAGTGGAATGGAATATCTTCAAGCACTCAAAAAGATTGAACTCAAACACAATCGACTCCAACAACTAACCGATCAGCTTCTAGGATGTGTCGCACTAGAAGAGTTATTAGTTTCCCAAAATAATCTAAAAGAATTACCTGCTTTTTTAGGCGAATTACGACAGTTACGTATCATTCAAGCCAATAATAATCAGCTTAAATTTATACATCCAGCCATTGGCAATTGCCCCCAACTCGAAGAACTACACCTCCAATACAATCAGCTGATTACCATCCCCATCGAAGTACTAGAAAGTAATTCAATAAATAGCATCATCGCCCATAACAATCAAATTGAAAGACTTCCCGAAATTAATCAAGACAATCATGTTCTTCAAAACCTTAAACTCAATTATAATCAGTTAGAATCGCTACCAGAAAGCATTGGGCAATACAAAAAATTAGAATTATTAGGCTTATCCAACAACAAACTCCAAAGTGTACCTGCTTCTTTAGCACAATTAAAAAACGTACGAAGCCTTAGCTTAGGGGGAAACGATTGGCAAGAATTTCCAACAGCCTTACTTGCACTCGAAAACCTAAAACAACTCAAGGGGCAAGAGGCATTTATTCCTGATCCTTATTTTCGTGTCTTTACCAAACTCCTCCGAACCTTCAAAAAACAACAGGTGCCACTAGCCAAGCGATACCCCCTCTTCCAAATCTTTATCAACAACAAAACGTATATTCAACAATTACCACAAAAATTCCTACTCGAACACCTCCATTTTCCTCAGAAAATGATTCAAGACAATATCGTACAAACACTTTGTAAAACTTTCGACCCAAAAACATTATCAACAAAAAGTAAAATTACCTTTCTCGGTGACACCATTCAGCCCATAGACGATATTCAAGAACGACTCGATGGACAAGGTATTACTTACGATCATTCAATAACAGCCAACACCACACACCTTCTTATTGGAAAATATGTAAAAACAAAACTAGAAGTAAGTAGATATACAGATATACAATTTCTCAACGAACAACAATTGCTCTTTTTCCTCGAAGAAAAAGAACAGGTATTCCTCAAAAGTGGAGATGTAGCAGAACAACAAAAACTACTAGAAAATATAAGTAACTTACTAGCATCAAAAGAAAAAGAAAATATCTTATTAGCTATCGAAATATTACGAAGTGGGGGAGTGCCGCGCAAACTGCTTCCCTTATTAATGATCATTTATAAAACCTCAGATAAAGACATACAACAGCCCTTAAAACAACTACTTACCCTCAACGGCTCTTATCTACTATCCTATGCCCTCAACGCCAATTGGCGACTCGATGATCCCTTTTCATACACGATTGGTAAAAAAATCAAGCTATTAGCAGACAATACCAAACTCAATAAAGATGAATTAATTACACACCTTATCCAGCGATTGGATACAGAGGGACATGCCCTCATGCTCAATGATTATCACCTTGATGACCAAGCCAAGCAAGCTGTTTTAACGCGCTACGAACAGGGTACAACATTAAACCTAAGAGACATGTTGTTCTATTCGTTTCCTTCCGTTATTGCCAGGTTAAATGCATGGAAGACCTTGGAGCTAAGTAAGGTAAATGTCATTTCCTCTAATAACTTCGATTTGGTAGGAATGACCCAGCTAAAAAAACTCATCATCCATGAATGCCGCCTGCCCTGCATCCCTCAAAACATACATCTGCTCCATCAATTAGAAGAAATTGATGCCATAGATAGTCATATTGGGAGAATCAGAAACCAGTTTGACGAATTGCCTGCCTTAAAAAAAGTAACCTGGCGAAAGGTGGAGGGAATCGTTTCTTTTCAAGAATCTATTTTTCGAGCTATCAATCTCCAAGAATTAGAAATTTCAGGAATGGGAAAGGTAAATTTCATGCTTAACGGCATACAAAATCTGACCCAACTAAAGCAGCTTAACCTCGCTGCCAATCATTTAGAGGACGCAAAAATAGAGGTATTAGCCGCACTTACCAAGCTCCAAACCCTCCATTTAACTCATAATAATATCAGCAAAATTCCCGAATCCTTTCATCAACTCCAAAATTTACGTAAATTATACCTCTCTGCTGCTAACCCCAAACAACAAACCTTACTTTATCAACTAGGGCAAGAAATAATTCCCTACTGTGAAATCATTTTTAGTTAACCCAACATCCAATCATCTTTACTTAGTTGGGCGTGTCCTTTTTCGCCTCGCCTGTCGATGCGTCCACACATCGACAGGCACGAGGCGAAAAAAGGTCGGGCTATCCGCTTGTAGTTGCCTCATAGAAAAGGAGTTCGGCTAAAGTCCTAGCAGTGTCTTCCTCCGTCAGCCCTGCTAGTCCAAGCCG
>JAHDCM010000209.1 GCA_020629895.1 Bacteroidota bacterium | reverse complement strand
TGAAAAAGATGCCACGAGTGAAACGCTGGTGGCATCTTTTTCAATTAAAATGGGGGCACGCCCACCTAAAACGTTGTCTTCTTCTCAATTTCGGGCAAGCTTTCGTCGATACGGCGTGCTAACTCTGGCAGTTTAATCGTTGGAACAGCAGGAAACAAATGATGCTCTAAATGATAGAACATACTGAAAGTCAACTTATTCTTCCAACCTGTTCGTTGGGTTCTAGCAAAGTTAGGATGATCGTGGGTATCATGATGAACCGTCCAAACAGCGAAAAAAGCCATTAAAAATTCTCCAAATAGCATCACCGCAATGTGGTACATTAAGAAATGAATTTGAAAATAAAATACGACTACCACAAAAAGAAGAATCGAAGCTAATTCTAGTAGCACATTGTTACGGTAGTTTTTGTTACCTAGTTGAAGCGTCACCTTATGAATTAGAAAGTAGTGAATAGGGCCATATAAAATAGCTCCATACCAGGTCATGTTTGCTGCTTTGCCTTCATAATCTTCTTCACTCAAACAATACTTATGGTGTCGAATATGGTTGAACTTAACAGCGTGGATAGATACCAACATTAAAATGCTATTCAGATATAACGATAACCAAGTTAAGAAACGATTGGTACCTAAAGAATTGTGAAAGCCATTGTGTACTTGACGTAGAGCGGTGAGAAAGAAAAAAGCAGAAAAAGGGAGTGCCAGTAGATAGTATTCGAAATAGGCTAGTAGCATGGCACCTAAAAACCAGGGAATACTGATATTGTTTTCGATCAGCATTTCACGAACACTCAGTTTTCGTAAATCTTTCCATTCTACTTTTCTAAGAATTTCTTGGTGTGTCATGAGAAATATAATTGATTTGAAAAGAAGAGGGATAGAATGAGGATATTTTATCAACTAATAAATAGTAAAAATTGGTTCCAACTAAACTGTTTTTTGGTAGTGTAACATTATTCTGACTTTAAAATGGCAATTGAAAAAATGAAACAAAACAAAACTTAATTATATTTGTCAAGATTTTGTTAGCTATTTTGTTCTGTTAAACAATAAAATAAACTAAATAAACAAATACAATACCAATAAAAGTCAACTTATTTATTGAAATAATTTAAAAAAAAATCCTAATTAAAAAAAGTAGTACGGTTTTTGATTTTAGTTAAATGCTTTTTTTTTATTTAAAACCGACTAAAGAAATGGGTTTAGTAAGACTTAACTCATACTAGTCATTTTATTAAGTATCATCTGATGTAGTTCCCTAGGTTATCAATTTTTGATCCTGGGGAATTTTTTTGCTATTACAACTACTTATAAGGTGAAAAATCATTACATTGCTGCCAATGATGACCATTCATGAAACATTGAAGGCTTATTGGGGTTACGACACCTTTCGCCCTTTACAAGAAGATATTATTCAGTCGGTAATGTTAGGTAATGATACCCTCGCTTTAATGCCAACTGGCGGAGGGAAATCTATTTGTTTTCAGGTACCTGTTTTGGCTAAAGAAGGAATAGGCATTGTTATTTCTCCGCTAATTGCTTTGATGAAAGATCAGGTGATGAATCTCAAAAAACGGAACATCCATGCGGAAGCTCTTTATTCAGGAATGAAGCAGCGAGAAATTGATCGCATTTTAGACAATTGTATTTACGGAAAAATCAAGTTACTATACGTCTCACCTGAACGCCTCCATACCGAAATTTTCCAAGAACGCCTCAAGCAAATGCAAGTCAACCTCATTGCTATTGACGAGGCGCATTGTATCTCGCAATGGGGCTACGATTTCCGCCCTGCTTACCTTCAAATAGCCCAAATAAGGCAGTGGATTGATCCCAATATTCCATTTCTCGCGCTTACCGCCTCTGCTACTCTTCGCGTACAACAGGATATTATCGACCAACTCGAACTCAAAGAGGCGGCTGTGTTTAAAAAGAGTTTTGCAAGAGCCAATTTATCCTACTCCGTTTTTAAAGAAGAAAATAAACAAGTACGGTTACTTGATATTTTACGTAAAGTGCCAGGCACTGGAATCGTATATGTAAGAAGTAGAAAGCTCACCAAAGATATAGCTAGCTTTTTGAGTAGAAACCGTATTCGTGCCGACTTTTATCACGCTGGTTTAGGAGGAAAAACACGGTCGGAAAAGCAAGAGCAGTGGATGCAGAATAAAACAAGAATCATGGTGTGTACCAATGCCTTTGGGATGGGTATTGATAAACCTGATGTACGGGTAGTAGTGCATTTAGGACTACCTGAAAGTTTAGAAGCTTATTACCAAGAAGCGGGGAGGGGAGGCAGAGACCTCAAAAAGTCTTATGCGGTATTACTATATCACGATGGAGATAGTAGCCAATTGCGAAGTCTACACGAAAAATCTTTTCCGCCCTTAGAGGAGGTGAGAAAATGCTACCAAGCAATTGCCAACTTTTATCAACTGGCAGTAGGAGGAGGTTGGGGAAGGAGTTACCCCTTCGATTTGGGGAAAATTTGTAAAACTTACGAACTGCATCCAAACACTTTTTACCACGCACTCAAAATGCTCGAAGAGGCAGGCTATATACAAACAAACGATGCCGTTTTTCAACTCTCCAAAGTGCAGTTTATCGTTTCTAAAGAAGAACTATACAAGTTTGAGGTGGCCAACAAGAAAATAGACCCCTATATAAAAATGATCTTACGAACCTACGGAGGAGCCGCATTCGATAATTATGTCGAAATTCGAGAGTCGAAACTAGCAGCAAATGCTCGAATTCCTGTTATCCATATTCAAAAAGTATTACAATACCTGCATCAGCAAAATATCATTGATTACATTCCGCAATCAGATATTCCAAAAATTACTTTTACCCAAGAACGTGTGGCAATTGATTCCTTAGTGTTGGATCAAAAAATGATTAACTTTCGAAAACAGGTGAAAAAGGAAAATATAGAATCGGTTATTGCTTATGCCCAAAACCAAATACATTGCCGAAGCCTACAACTAATTCGTTATTACGGAGAAACAGAAGGGGAGGCTTGTCAGGTTTGTGATCTCTGTCTACAACGACGAAAACTCGGACTTGTAGAAAAACGATTTCAAGAACTAATTCAGTTTGTTAAAAAAAACGTAGCAGAACAACCAGTAATTGCATTAACTGATTTGTTAGAAACAGCACCTTTTCCCAAAAAAGAGTTGATTGAGGTAGTTCGTTGGATGGAAGACCAAAAAATAATTGAAGTAGATGCAGAGCGAATGCTCCATTTAATCGGTAGTCCTAAATTATAACCCCATGCAAACAGTCCCTATTTTTGATGCACTTGCTCACCCAACGATTACTGGTAATTGGCTAGGAAGATATAAAGGGCAATGCACCTTTGAGGAACTTTGTTATGACCTCAAAAAAAATAATTTTATAGGAGCCTGCGCCATTGGGATGGCAGATATAGAAGACTATTCCCATGAAGCATTTATTCGTCATTGTCATCCATACCGACAATTAATCCCCATTGCAGGATTTAATCCCAAGAGGAGCGAACATATTGCCAATGAGTTAAGACATATTAAACAGCTAGGATATAAAGGAATTAAGATCCACCCACGTTTTTCGAAGCTTATTAACCCCCATTTCGACCTCACCCAAACCTTACAAATCGCTGCCCAATTAAACCTAGTCGTTTTTTACTGCACCTACATGCATTGTCAGTTGGAAAGCTACCCGACCAGTGATCCTTTTTATCACTTAGTAAACCTTTTAAAACAAGTCCCTCAAGTAAAAATGGTCTTAGTACACGGAGGCGATATACAAGTACTCCGATATGCCGAGTTAGTCCGCTTCAATCCCAACTTATTACTTGATCTTTCGCTCACCCTCATGAAATACGAAGGCAGTTCAGTCGATGCTGACCTACGCTTTTTATTCCAAAAATTTGATCGTCGTATTTGTATCGGTACCGACTATCCCGAATACAGCCCCCAACAAGTACGAAAGCGATATAATCTTTTCGCTACTGATTTAACAATAGACAAAAAAGAAAATATCGCTCATCGAAATATTGTTCAGTTTCTTTCTGTATAGTAATGGTTAAAATTTCCGATGCAAAGCCTCATGTTCACCCGTCAATGAACACCAAAAATAACGGCAACTAACTGCTTCCTCCGCCTTCTTGTTGGTCGCCTTCCCCTTTCTCACTTTATTCGATTGGTAGTGTGGCACTGTCTCAACATGCTTCTTAGCACTTATTTGTGCCGTTATTTTCTTACCAATAGAAATATACTCCTCCAAGCGATTAGGAAGCCACAACTGCTGCTCCTCTGGGTTGATTAGGCGACGAGATTTAATGTACCGTTTTTGCCAATATTTCGACTCCGAAAGATTGGTTTCAATGATACCCTTCGACGAACTTGCGTGAATCATAATTGGGCCATCTTCAAAATTACTAGTTGCAATCCCAACGTGGCTCACCTTTTTTCCTTTACCAAAAAAGATTAAATCACCTGGGCGCACTTGGTCAATCCCTACAAAATTACCAATCGTGCTTTGCGCACTGGAAGTACGAGGAAGATTGACATTACTCTTGTTAAACACATAAAAGGTAAAACCAGAACAATCAAAACCTACTGGTGTGGTTCCACCATAACGATAAGGTATGTTTTTGTATAAGCGTGCCGAATTGATCAATTGCTCAACATTAATCGCATAAATTGATTTATTGGCTTTTAGTGCAGAAGGGGTGACTAAAAATGCAGCACCTGCAAGAAAAAGCAATAACAAGGCTACACGAATGAAAATTTTCATGTCGTGATTAGTTTGTGTAATGGTTCATTAAAAACGCATTACTTGTCATAGAAAAGGAAATATAGTAATTAACAGACGAACGGTGTATGATGAATAAATAAAATACATCATCAAGACGGAATAGATGATTGCAAATATTAATCCAAAGTAAGCCGCCGTCCGTATATTCCTTTCCCTGCTTGCCTAGCTACTCAAAGTCAGGATATAACAAGTAACGTCTTCGCATTTCCTTATATTCAACGATAGCAGGCTGCCAACTAGCACGTATTTGAGCAGCAGACATACCATTCATCACTTGCTGTACCAACTGGTCAGTACCCGCCAATTTGTTAAAAAAGTCCTTACGATCAAAAAAGTTTGCTTTGTTAGAAGACGATTGATACAGGTCTATCAACCAATTTAAATTAAGAGAGGTCATACGACGAAGGGTATTCGGCGATATATAGGTAAGATCATAGCCATAACACGTTTTATGCTCGTGCTTCGGATACTTCGCACCAGCACGACTAACAGGAGTAAAACGATAAGGAAATTGATTCGAATCAGGAGAGCCGATCACTTGAAATTGCTTATTCGTGCCGCGTCCCACACTAACACGAGTTCCTTCAAACAAACACAAAGAAGGGTAAAGGTAAATAGAACGAATATTAGGTAAATTAGGAGAAGGTTTTACAGGTAGTTCATACATCGCATAATGCGTATAACCCAAACAAGGAACGACCGTCAATTGACAACGAACCCCATTTTTTAACCATCCTTCTTGATTAATCATTTGGGCAAGTTCGCCTACGGTCAAACCATGCACAATCGGAATTGGGTGCATGCCTACAAACGACTTAAAACGCGGCTCCAAAATAGGGCCATCCACATAATGCCCATTCGGATTAGGACGATCTAATACCAAGACAGGAATCCCATTTTCTGCACCTGCCTCCATCACATAATGCATCGTAGAAATATAGGTATAAAAGCGCGCACCCACATCCTGAATATCAAATACCAAGACATCTAAACCCGCCAATTGTTCTGCCGATGGTTTTTTATTCTTCCCATACAAAGAAATGATAGGTAAACCCGTTTTTATATCTCGCGAATTCTTCACCAACTCTCCCGCATCAGCCTTCCCTCTAAAACCATGCTCTGGAGCAAACACTTTCGTTACCTCAATACCCTGCCTCAATAAAGCGTCCACCAAATGCATCTCTCCTAACATTGAGGTTTGGTTAACCACCATCCCAACACGCTTATTATACAACATCGGCAAATATTGGTCAAGGCGTTCAGCTCCTACCTGTATCGGTTCCTGTTGTGGTAGCTGATTAGTAGGAAGCTGCCCCATCGAAGCCGAAGCAGGAAGCGTTGTTCTATCATTTTGAGAATTGGAATTCGTTGTACAAGCAAAAAACAGCGTACAAGCCATGACCACCATTGGAAGGAGTTTCATAAGTATCAATTAAAATGGTTATAAATGAATGGTGGGAATCATCAATCATGGTCTTTACATGCCAGTCTTACGCAATCATAAATCCTTTTCCATCAACCAATGCTTCAAACCCACTTCTATAAAGGAATCTCCTACGATGCGATAGTTTAATTTCGTGTAAAAAGGTTCTGCTACTGCTCGTGCATGACAGTAAATAAGTTGAAACCCATTTTGACGGCCCCACGTCTCTACAAATTGCACCATTATTGTACCAATTCCCTGTTTTTGTACCCCTTCATCTACTGCTACCTGCCGCATTTTTACTTTCCCCTGATCAATGGGCTTTAATAAAATACATCCAACCAGTTTTTCCCCATCATAACAGGCAACATGCACCTGATCATGCTCCGCTGCAAGCTGTTCTGCTGTGAACACCATCTGCAAGGGTTTGCGCAATATTTTATCTCGCAACTCGACTGTCGCTTGGTAGGCTGCCGAACCATAAGGTACTAATTTACACGTAATTGCCATAAGGTATAATTTATCTATTACTAAGTAAAGTGGAAGATAATGTAATTACAGAATTATAGAAGGATATTGATAGAATTTATTTTTTGGGCGTGCCGT
>JAHDCM010000208.1 GCA_020629895.1 Bacteroidota bacterium | reverse complement strand
CGCGTGAGGGATAGTAGCGGTAGCTTGGCGAAGTAGAAAGGTAAAGAGGCTTTTACTAGCAGGGCTGACAGCGGAAGACACTGCTAGTAATGTAGCCGAATACCTTTTCTACGAGCCAACTACAAGCGAATAGCCCGACCTACAAACAAAAAGCGCAGTAACCGTACAACGGTTATTGCGCTTTTTGTTTGTAGGACACGCCCCCATTATTTATATCGCCGTACTTAAAAATCGTACTAAACTACGTTTGGCAATGGGAAACAAGGTTTCTTTGAAAGGATAAGCTTGTTGACTTTGTACGACAAAAGTGGCGGGATTGGGTAGGTCTTTGTTGAGGCGAATGAGGTCGAGCTTGATGGCTTCGTAGGTGTTGGTAAATTGACGAATGTAGGTGCTGACGAAATGGGTTTTCATGGCGCGGTATTTTTCAGTCGCACTTTCGAAAAAGGTCATTTCATAGCCAAATACCTGTGTATCGCTACTATTGCCATTGGAAAGCAGCATATAACCAATATCCGTTTGGAGGGGAAGGATGCCGATAGGGAAAATTTCGAGTTCAGTTTCTACGGTATTGTATATTTCTTTTCCATTGCCCAAATGCGCTTCGATTTTGGGTAAGGAATAATTGATGATGTTTTCGATTTCTTCGATATAGGAGGAATCGTTCATGACGCGCTCATATTCGAGTTTGAATTGATCAAAGTCTATCTTTTTGACCTCTTTGGGAAAACCTTTACATACGGCTTCTTTATTGCGTTGGAGGCTGACTAAATTTTGGTGATGAAAAATAAGATCGGCTAGAAAAGGGTAGAGACGTTGTTCGTTGAAGTGTTGGCTAATATGTTGTAAGTAAGCGAGTAGCGTGTACTTTTTGTATTCAAAATCAATGGTTCCTTCTGTGATCCAGTTATGCGATAATTTGCTCATAGTTGGTATTTTTTGTTAGTGAAGGATTATTTGCGTAATTGCTTGTTAGTCAGTTGCTTGTTGTTATACTAAATATACTTATAAATTATGATTATTCAAAGCTGTTAATAGTGGCTTGGTGACAGTTTCTTAATATAGGCTTAATATTGGGCTGCAATTATGACAGCCAAAATAACGCCATTTTTTGAAATGCCTGCCATAATTACGTTTGTAACCTCCAAATTGGCATAAAAAAAGGCTTGGCACTCCATTTGACCAATGCGGGATGTAAACATTTAATTTTAACTCAAAAACTTTATTCATAATGAGTGTTAATATTAAGCCATTGGCTGACCGTGTATTGGTAAAGCCAGCCGAAGCTGAAACGACTACTAAAGGTGGTATTATCATTCCTGATACTGCAAAGGAAAAGCCACAAAAAGGAACAATCATCGCAGTAGGTAATGGTAAAAAAGATGAGCCTTTGACGGTAAAAGAAGGTGATATTGTTCTTTATGGAAAATATTCTGGAACAGAGATTTCTGTAGAAGGTGAAGACTACTTGATTATGCGTGAGTCTGACATCTACGCGATTGTATAATGGTAAATTCTGTCTCTCCTGTATGCACCCAAAATGAGGTGCTTTGGTAATGCCCAATAGAGGTATTACTTTCTCTTGTTAAAATATATTTATTAAATAAAAAATAGATCATAGTATTATGGCTAAATTAATTAATTACGATGTGGAAGCGCGCGAAAAGCTCAAGAAAGGCGTGGACGCATTGGCTAATGCAGTAAAAGTTACCTTAGGCCCTAAAGGACGTAATGTAGTAATCGAAAAGAAATTCGGTGCGCCTGCTATTACTAAGGATGGGGTTTCTGTGGCTAAGGAAATTGAATTGGAAGATCCAATGGAGAACTTAGGTGCGCAAATGGTAAAAGAAGTAGCTTCTAAAACTTCTGATGTAGCGGGTGATGGTACGACGACTGCTACGGTTCTTTCGCAAGCAATTGTAACCGCTGGTTTGAAGAGTTTGGCGGCAGGTGCTAACCCAATGGACTTAAAGCGTGGTATTGATAAAGCAGTTGCAAAAGTAGTGACTAGCTTAAACAAAATGTCTAGCAAAGTAGGGAAGGACATCGAAAAGATTAAGCAAGTAGGTACTATTTCTGCAAATAACGATCCTGAAATCGGTGGTTTGATTGCCGAAGCAATGGATAAAGTAAAAACAGAAGGGGTAATTACTGTTGAAGAAGCAAAAGGTACTGATACAACTGTTGAGGTAGTAGAAGGAATGCAGTTTGACCGTGGTTACTTATCGCCTTACTTTGTAACGAACCCTGAGAAAATGCAGGCAGAGTTAGAAAGTCCTTATATCTTGATCTACGATAAGAAGATCTCGAATATGAAGGAGTTGTTACCTATTTTGGAGAAATCTGCACAAACAGGTCGTCCATTATTAATCATTGCTGAAGATGTAGATGGTGAAGCATTGGCTACTTTAGTGGTTAATAAATTACGTGGTACCTTAAAAATTGCTGCGGTAAAAGCACCAGGTTTTGGTGATCGTAGAAAAGCAATGTTACAAGATATTGCGACCTTAACTGGTGGTATCGTTGTTTCTGAAGAGCAAGGTTACAAATTAGAAAGTGCTGATTTGACTTACTTAGGTCAAGCAGAAAAAGTAACACTTGATAAGGATAATACAGTGGTTGTAAATGGTAAAGGGAAGAGTAAGGATATTAAAGCAAGAGTAGGCCAAATCAAAGCACAAATTGAAACGACTACTTCTGACTATGATCGTGAGAAATTACAAGAGCGTTTAGCTAAATTATCTGGTGGAGTAGCTGTATTGTATGTAGGTGCGCCAACAGAAGTAGAAATGAAAGAAAAGAAAGATCGTGTGGATGATGCTTTACACGCAACTAGAGCTGCTGTTGAAGAAGGAATTGTTCCTGGTGGTGGCGTTGCTTATATCCGTGCAATCAAAGATTTAGAGAAATTGAAAGGAGCAAACGACGATGAGAAAACAGGTGTTGAAATCGTGAAACGTGCGATTGAAGAGCCATTACGTCAAATTGCTGCCAATGCTGGTTTGGAAGGGTCTATTATTGTACAAAAAGTACGTGAAGGTGAAGGTAACTTCGGTTTCAATGCTCGTACTGAAACGTATGGTGACTTATTAGCTGAAGGAGTAATTGACCCAACCAAAGTAACCCGTGTTGCTTTAGAGAATGCTGCTTCTATTGCTAGTATGTTATTAACTACTGAGTGTTTAATTGTTGATAAGCCTTCTGAAGATGGTGGACCTGCAATGCCTCCAATGGGTGGTGGAATGCCAGGTATGATGTAGAATAGGCTTTGAAATTGGCACTGAAATAATGTGCGATGAAAAAAATAATAATCCCCCTTTCTGATTTTAATCGGAAAGGGGGATTTCTTTTTCTAAATTGCTACATGGTTATTCAGTACAGTGGTCATTCGCTACTTCACTTTCTTCTTCAAATTCGTCACATCATCCTGCAACACTTTTACCATACTGTAAATGTCGGATAAAGTGACTGCCTCATTTGATCCCTTATCGCCAATTGGTGCGTCGGGTAAGCTTTGTGAGATCATCACCTTTGCCTTCCACACCTCCAGCACATCTTTAATTTTTACTGGGAAAGGATTATACACCTTGTTATCAGAATGCAACTCTAGTGTTTGATCTTTCTTGATGTGATTCTTAATACGTTTGTACACCACGCCATCCTTCTGACTAACAACAATATAAGTTTGGTTATTCTTAATATTATTCCAGTCATCTACATACTCACCAACAATGTATGACTTGGGCTGAACAGGCAACATAGAATCTCCCTCAATTTGAAAGGCTCTAAAAGTACCACCTGCTGTATCTAAGAAAGGAATATTGATGCTATCCATTTGAGCAATAAAATCAGGATCGCTATAACCTCTTAAATAAGTGGCATGTGCTTTTTCTGGAACGACTGTAATTTTAGTGCGTTCCTCTTTTTTCTTATCCTTCTCAACTACAATGGGAAGAATACGAATACGCTTTCCCGAAATTTCTTCATCAGGAACATAGTCAATAGGCTTGCCTTGCCCAAATACATACTGGTCAGCTATATTAGAAAGGTCGGTAGTAATCAATTTATCAATTGAAATACCATAGATGCGGGAGATCGTGAGAATTGTATCATAGCCTGGTTTGGCTCTACCTTCCTCATAAGCTCCTAAAGAGGAACGTTTAATACCTATTAATTCAGCAAATTTTTGCTGAGTTAGTCGCTTTTGCTTGCGAATAAATTTAATGTTAGAATTGATTGTATCCATGACAGATTTATTTACTAATTGAATTAGTTATATGAGCCTTCAGTCAAAAAAAAATGTTGAGAAGTTTCAAAAAAATGTTTTGTTTTAACTAAAAAAGATGGTATATTTGCTATTGTTGTTAGTTAATTTCCTTCTTTTGATAAAAGTACTAATATTTTTGTAAAATTGAAAATTTTTCCCTAATTAATTTAATTTTTTGCTATTATTAACTGATTTTATACCTGAATTTGTGTTTTTTTGCTAAACTTTACTAATTATTTTATGCAACCAAATAAAAAACCTTATAAAAGTTTCGATTTTGAAGAGTTGACGGTCATGTTTAAGTCGCTTTTCAAAGTGTGGGAAAAAACGGAAGACGAAGAAGTACGCCAGATTGCGATGCAATTTTTATATGATTTGAGAAATGAATATGAATGGAGTGTACTTGCTTGTCAGTATCATCGTAAAAATGAAACTGATACTAAAAAGAAGCAATTTTATGAAGAGGAATGGTTGAAGTTAGAACGAATACAGGGGCATTATGCAGAATTACTGATTCAATTTTATGATATACTGTATTGTCAAGATGGAAAATTAATAGAAGATTTACCTAGCCCAAGTCATTATGTACGGGTTAGAGAAATGCAGGGAAATGAATGGCTAGATAGAGATATGCTTTGTGAAGATTTTGTCACTATCTATCAAATTCAAAAGAGAGATATGGATAAAGCAAGCCTAAATTAAAAAAAGACCTTGTATTATAACAAGGCCTCTTTAAAATAGAATAAAAAATAAGGAAAACACTACCTCACAATTATTTTGAATGTTTTCCATTATTTCTGGATAGGGATAAAACCGGCAGGGAGCTTGCTCTTTTGTCGGTTTTTTTATTCAATTTTATTTGGATATGTAGCAGCACAAATTTTCACCTGATACCTCTACTGACCCACATTCATTTGTGAAAAAGAATCTTCATTAATGGCTTTAATTCCTGCGAGATAGGCTTGGTTAAATTCATTCATGATTTGATAATAAGGACTAATGCCATATAAATAACGAGCTACTAGTGCCTTTAAGCGTGTTTTAGCCAAAGGAAGTGAGGTATTCCACTCTTCCTCTACAAATGGAATCTCACGTTCTAGCTCGGCAAACGTGGTAAAGTTATCTAACATCTTAATACCTACCTGAAAATTCTCTACAAAGGTTTTTTCATCCGTATATTTCGCTTCAAGTGTCTTGCGATTCTCATTCATATAATCCAGAATGAACTGATTAAAAACGCCCTTTCGTCCCAATGTCTTATAATAAGCTGTTTGATAAGAGGTATCAATAGGGATAAAAATATCAGGCATAATACCACCTCCGCCATACACAGTACGCTTTTTTACTAAGGTGTTAAACTTCAAAGAATCGGCAATCTGTATTTTTTCAGCATCCGACATTTCGCCTCTGGTATAACGTTCCTTAATATCTTTGCGATAAGCATCCACACCTTCATCATAAGGTTTTTGGATAGAACGACCAGTTGGAGTAAAATAGTGAGCAATAGTGAGGCGAATAGCAGAGCCGTCGGTGAGTTTAAAGGGTTTTTGTACCAAGCCTTTCCCAAAAGAACGACGACCAATAATCAAGCCCCGATCCCAATCTTGAACCGCACCCGATAAAATTTCACTAGCAGAAGCAGAACCTTCATCTATCAATACCACCAACTTCCCTTTTTCAAAACTTCCTTTAGAAGTCGCTTTATAAGGTTGGCGTGGGTAGGCTCGTCCTTGTGTATAAGTAATCATCCGATCTTTACCCAAAAATTGATCCGTCAAGTCCACAGCAGTCTTCAAATATCCGCCTCCATTTCCTTTCAAGTCTAATATCAAACTCTCCATCCCTTCTTTTTCCAACTTTTCCAAAGCCGCTTCAAATTCATCAACCGTATTAACCGCAAAACGATTTACCTTAATATAACCAATCGTTGGAGTAGCCATGTACGCCGCCTCTACACTGTGAATCGGAATCTTATCACGTACAATATTGTAAGTAATTAGTTCCTTCTCTCCGCCTCTTCGAATGGCAATATTGACAGGTGTTCCTTTTTCTCCCTTCAACGATTTAATCACATCACTCGTCTTAAAACCAATACCTGCTACCACGCGATCTTCAATTTTGATGATCTGATCACCAGGCAGTATGCCGAGCTTTTCAGAGGGACCACCAGAAATAACAGAAACCACCAGAATCGTATCTCGCAAAATATTAAACTGAATGCCAATGCCCTCAAAATTGCCATTCAAAGGTTCATTCATTTTTTTGTTTTCTTCTTTCGAAATATAAACCGAATGAGGGTCCAATTCCTTCAACATTCCCTTGATTGCATTCTCAGCAGCATCCTCATAGTTTACATCCTCAATATAAGCACGTTCCAAAAGACGTATGGTGCGAGAAATTTTTTCTTGTGCTTCTTCACTTGTCAAATCTTGTGCATAAACAATATTTGGCGCAAAGAAAGAAAAGAAAAGGAAAAGAGTTGTACAAGTGAAAATAAAACGGTTGCCCAAATGGACAGGAAAGTTCAACATCATGGGATATATTTTTTACCTCATTTAATT
>JAHDCM010000207.1 GCA_020629895.1 Bacteroidota bacterium | reverse complement strand
AATTGGGAGGTTTAGGTAATTTGTTTCAAAATACGCTTAATAAATGAATCTTTATAGGCTAAATATTTCTCTCCTTCCCCTTTGGCAAAAGCGACGGCTTCTTGTTTTATGTGTACATATTGTATCGCAATTTCTGGATGCATTCGCAAATAGTTTCGAAAAGCGATTTTCGCTTTCCAATCAGCACCATTGAAGTTGGTAAGATGTAGGTGTATGCGTTGCATTTGTGTTTGGTGCATAATATCTTTTCTAAAAAACCAACGTTCTTCTACACTCGCTTTCTCACGGTATTCATAGCCTGTACTGGCAACTAGTTCAGCTTTGCTTTGTTTCCAACAACTAGGAGATATACCTACCATAATATCTACAATTCCTTTTCCTCCCAATCCTTCTATGGCAGTAGAGCCAATATGTTCGACTACTGCCAAGCTGGATAAGGAACGGATAATTAATTGTTTTTCTACTTGAAATAAGTAGGGATAGTCTTTATTATAGGGTTTGAATACGTATTTGTTCATGCTGATTGGTTAACGATTCTAAATCGCAACATCTTCTTTCACAATCTCTTGTTCCTTTTTTGCAGCATTAAACAATACTGTTCCTAGTGATAGTGGTCCTATTCTACCAAGAAACATCATTACTATGATAATGAGTTTACCAAGATCGCTTAAATTGGCTGTAAGTCCTAGTGACAAACCCACCGTTCCAAGCGCAGAAACTGCTTCAAATAAAATTACAAAAGTATCATCTTGTTCTAAAGATAATAATAAGTAGGTTCCTAAACAGATAATGATAACATAAAAGAAAAAATTACTAGCTGCCATACTTACCCGATGAGCAGGAATAATTCGATTCATGTATATCACATTTTTATCGCCGCGAAGGGTGCTAATCATTTGTGCATATAAAGCAGTTATAGTTGTTGATTTTACTCCTCCTCCTGTTCCAGATGGCGATGCTCCCATCACCATTAATAATAATAATAAAAATAATGAACTAGGGACTAAATTATCAATAGCATAGGTATTAAATCCAACTGTGGTAAAAGCGGCCATACTTTGAAAAAAGGAAGTCAAAAGTCGTTCCTCTGGAGTAGCATCTCCAATAAAACTATTTCCCAAAAACAAGATCGCTGTTCCTAAAAAAATGCCTAGAGATGTAAACCGAATAATAATTTTACTAGTAAAGGTAATTTGTTGTTTTCGATTACGAATGCGTTCTAATAAATCAGTAAACACAATAAAACCAAGAGCACCACATATAGATAAAGCTCCAATAACAGCATTCAGATAAAAATTGGAGGCATAGCTTTCAAAATTATTAGGGTACAAACTAAATCCTGCTGTACAAAAGGCAGAAATACTATGAAAAATCCCATTCCAAATGGCTTGATCTTCTCCCGCATTAAGAAATATAAACATTAACAAAACTGCCCCTACGGTTTCTATTAATAAAGAAAAAATAACTAGATCACGTATAAAAGTAGGGATATTAAAATCATCAGGCAGGCTAAAATCATATTGTACTAAGGCTGCATTCTCACTAGACAAGTGTTTTCTTCGCATCAATACAATAAAAGACCCTATTGACATATATCCTAAGCCCCCTATTTGAATTAATAAAAGTATTAACAATTGTCCTCCCCAGTTATATGTTGTCCCAATATCAACCGAAGAAAGTCCAGTAGTAGATAAAGCTGAGGTGGCAATAAACAAATGGTCTATCACAGCAATAGGAAGCTCGTGAAAAAGCGGAATACAAAGTAATAAAAAACCTATCATCAAAATACCTAAATAACCATAAATTAGCTTTGCAATAGGCTTCAATTTATCATATCCAAAATACATATACAATTTTTAACTTAAATTATTTTCTTCTTCATAATTCATAATAGCTAATAATTCGTCAAACATTAACTTAATTGTTTGAAGTAATTCTTCATGTTGGCTAATAAGTGCAATGACCTGACGATTATCACTGAGTAAATTTCGGTATTTTAGTTGGTGATACTTCAATAAGTTCTCAACAATCTCACTTTCCTCTTCAAGCTTTTCATGTAATAATAACCATTTTTGAAAATAAGCTTTTCCTCCTTTCCCACTAATATCCTCTCCTGTTTCTTCAAGATTAAAGTTTAGCAACAAATCTATACTTAAATGAAAGAAATTAGACAAAGCCACTAAACGCTGTAAGCTGGGTTCAGCCAATCCTTTTTCATAAGAGCTTATATTATTCCTTTTCCAACCCAGTGATTCTGCTAAGGAATCTTGTGTAAACTTTCTTTTTTTTCGCAAATACTGGATATTTCTAGCCAAAAAAGTACTTTTTTTCATCTTTTTTTTATTTTTTTCCATTTTTTTGAACAAAAACAATACCTAATGCGTTAAATATACAAAACAAACAATAAAAGAACACATTAAAAAGTAAAAAACATACAAAATGAACAAGAACCAATTAACAGATTCATTAAATGTATTATTATCTAACCTTCATATTCATTATCAAAAGCTACGTCATTTTCACTGGAATATAAAGGGAAATCAGTTTTTCACCTTACATCAAATTTTTGAAACGTGGTATAATGAAGTGAAAATTCAAATTGATGAAGTTTCAGAACGAATCTTATCAATCAACCAAATTCCATACAGTACTTTAAGGAAGTACTTGGAAATCGCTACCATAGAAGAACCTCCTGCTATTACATTCAATGCTACTACGATGTTGACCCATTTATCAAAAGATTTCAAGGCACTAAACGCAGATTATAAAAAGGCTATAGCCCAAGCTACAGATGTAAATGATGAAGGAACTATTGACCTTTTATCTGGCTACTTGAAAACTACTGAGAAAAAACAATGGATGGTCAACGCTTTTCTTAATCATTAAAATATAATTTATGTTAATAACAAAATCTGATAAACAGTTTTTACTGCACAATGAATCACCACACAAATTATCCATTCTCATTCCTACCAATCGTTATAATGAAAGCCATGATTTCGGAAAAGATCAAATTTATCTTCGAAATGCAATCAAGGATGTTCGCTTACTTTTGGAAGGACGAATTAAAGAGGAAAGAGATATTCGAAAGTTTTTAGCTCCAATTAATGCATTACTAAATCAAAAAGAATTTTGGAAGCATTTATCGGATGGACTCGCCATTTGCGCAACCCCTAATGAAATGCGCTATTTCACCTTACCACGAAAATTTACTCCCTTTACTAGCTTTTCTAATCATTTCCATATCACCCCTATTTGCAATTTCTTAGCAGATTCAAAAAAGTACTTTATTCTTAAATTAGATTTAGGTGGTGTTTCTTTCTTCGAAGCCAGCAATTATAGTATTACTCCTGTAAGGATCAACGATCTAATTCCTAAAAACTTAGATGAAATTATCAATCAAAACGATCCAGAAAAAACACTTCAAACTCGCACAAGTGGCACTACCATGTTCCATGGACATAAGCCTATTATTGAAAAACGAGACCATTATATTGAGCAATATTACCGAGCAGTTGATGAAGGAATTATGAAAATACTTTTTGACGAAAAAGCACCTCTCGTCTTAGTAGGACTAAGCGAACAAATTGCCACCTATGAGACGATTAATTCATATCCTTACTTAACTGAAAAACACGTCATTGGAAATATTAATGCTCCACTTAGTATTCAACGTGAAACCAAAGAGTTACTAACAACTTATCTAAATAATGCTTTAGAAAAAGCCCTGAATGCTCTTGATCAAATACCGAATAATAAGGTTGCACATAATCTGCAAGTCCTTCCTCAATTAGCTACTGAAGGAATGATAGATACCTTAGTTATTAAAGACACAAGTCCAATATGGGGAAAATGGAAAGGTGATTCATATAGTGAATTATATGAAGAAGCAACACATAGTTCTGAATGCTTACTTAATAGAACTTTACACACTGTATTAAAAAATGGAGGAAAAGCATTTACCATTGACAACCATTCTCGAAAAACTATTACGCAACATCCTGTTAGTGCTATTCTTAGATACAATTACTAATCCCTTTGACCTAAATACATTAATCTTTAAATATCAATATATGCAATATACAGCTTTAAAACCGATTGACTTATTTCAAAATAAGTGGACACAAACCCAACAACAACTCAAGATGCACGAACCTAAAGGACGGCCACAAGCTACCTTACCTGCCTCTACCGCCCAACAACCTATTGTTTTACTACTCAATGGAGATGAACCGCTACATTTTGTTCACTTCGCAGCTCGGGTATCCAGTTATTTCAAAACACAGTTATTACTAGTCAACTTATATTCTTTTAGTTATCAGTTACATCATCAATTCGCTCGACTTGCTGCTTACCGAAAAGCAATTATAAAAATGCTGGGTATAATGCCCATAAGTATAAAAGCAGAAGAAATTCGATCTCCTGAAGAAGTCATTCAATATATCAATAGTTTAAATGGGAAAATGGTTATCTACCGAACCACTCCCTTCCAATCATTAGAAAACAAACTATTTGGTTGTCCTATTGGTAAGATGAGTGAACAAATAAGCACTCATCAACTAATTGTACCTAGTACTTTCCAACAGCAAGATTTCTCTAATATCTTACTAGCATTGCCCAATAATATGATGAATGACCAAAGCATTAAAATGACTTTAAATCTAGCGAGGGCTTCTCATAGTCAATTGTTAGCAACCCACGTTTGCCTAAACGAAAACATTAAGGATGAAAAAGAAAAAATGTATCAAGAAATTTTGAAGTCCTTTCATGCTTGGAATCAAGGTGTTCAAAAATATGATTGGGAATTACTAGTGACTATTAATAACTCTTTGCGAAAAGGTCTAAAACAAGTTATTCAAAAGAAAAAGACGGATCTAGTAGTGCTATCAAAAAAGCCACAAAGTTGGCTAACTCGTTTTTGGGCTACCCCACAATATAAATATCTCATCAAACAAAGCATTTGTCCCGTTTTGGTTCACCACAGCAGCTAGGTCTAATAAGCATCTCGTCTTATTTTTTTCACTCTTAAAATAAATGACCTATTCCATGGAAGAACAAATGAAAACATCTTGGCAAAATATGATCGACCGACTTCAATCGTGGCTCGATATTGCCATTACCAACTTGCCCAATGTTATTTTGAGTATCTTAGTATTTTCTCTTTCCTACTGGTTATCTCAAAAGTTACAACATTGGATCAACCACCCATTAAAAAAAATAATCAAACAATCTTCTGTTCGATCACTAGTAAGCAATTTAGTCGCAATTGTTATTATTGCATTTGGCTTATTTCTCTCTCTTGGTATTCTTAACCTAGATACTGTTCTAAAATCGTTATTAGCAGGTGCGGGAGTAGCGGGTTTAGCAGTAGGTTTGGCATTACAAGGTACACTCTCCAATACTTTTTCAGGTGTTGCACTCGCCATCAATGATGTAGTAAATATTGGAGACTTTATCCAAACCAATGGCTACGCAGGTACCGTCGAAGAAATTACACTTCGTCATACACGACTTAAAGAATCGGATAATAATATTGTAATCATTCCTAATAAAACAGTATTAGAAAATCCTTTTAAAAATTATGGACTTACCAGACGCGTACGTACTACTATTACTTGTGGAGTTGGCTATGACGAAGACTTACAAAAAGTTCAACAATTGGCCATTCACACCATCCGTAAGGCATTTCCACAAAAACATAAAGAACGCATTGAATTTTATTTTACTGACTTTGGTGACAGTTCCATCAATTTTATGATGCGATTTTGGGTCAGTGCACAATCTAACGCGCCACTATTAGAAGCGAAAAGTGATGCGATTATGTTGATCAAAGTAGCATTTGAAAAGCAAGATATCAACATCCCTTATCCTACACGAACGTTATATACAATTGTTCAAGAAAATGTATTAAATTAGTCAATGCTTCTCTCGTTCATTACAACACCTCTACCTTATTATTTAATATTCTCAGCCAATTACTATGAAATATTCGTTGTTTGCCTGTTTACTACTACTTGGTGTTTGCGTTTTCTCCAATTGCGACAATTATAGCAACCCCAATACAACGGAAGAAGGCCAAGACCCGCTCCTCACAAACGAAGTACCCATAACACAACATATAACAAACAATTTAACCTACAAGGACACCACCTATGTCCCTATTTATTCTGACATATATAGTGAAACCAAAGGAGTTCGTTTTCAACTAACCGCTACCCTCAGTATTCGAAATACTAACTTTAGAGACACTATTTTTATTAGCGATATCGAATATTATGATACCAATGGAGCATTGGTTCGAGAATATATTGACAATAAAGTATTGGTATTAAAGCCCATGCAATCCATAGATTATGTGATCGACGAAAAAGACGATACAGGAGGTACTGGAGCCAATTTTATCATCAAGTGGGGAGCCAATAGTACCAATCCTAAGCCCATGTTTCAAGGAGTTATGATTTCTACCAATGGACAACAAGGTATTTCTTTTTTAGTAGATGGAATTTCCATTGCAACCCATCATTAATTAAAACTTCTGCGCATACATAAGTATAAATTAGTTGGCGTGCCCCCATCTACGCATATAGCTGCCCGTTCATGCGTCCTCTTATGAACGTAAAATTCATTTGTAACTCTTAGCATGAAACAAGCAGCTATATACGCAAATGGGGTCGGGCTATCCGTTTGTAGTTGTCTCATAGAATGCCTGTTCAGCTTATACCTAGCAGTGTCTTCCTTCGTCAGCCCTGCTAGGCGTAGCTTCACAAGGCAGCTATTTCGCCAAGCTATCACTACTATCCCTCACGCGAACTCCTATCTAAGTAAAGATGAAAAAATAAATTGATCAAATATTGCTAGACTATTTGCTA
>JAHDCM010000206.1 GCA_020629895.1 Bacteroidota bacterium | reverse complement strand
GCGTGAAGGATAGTAGCGGTAGCTTGGCGCACTAGAAAGGGAGGGCGGCTACGGCTGGCAGGGCTGACGAAGGAAGACACTGCCAGCCGTCATAGCCGCCCCCCTTTTCTAGCAGCCAACTACAAGCAGATAGCCTGACCCCCTTTTTTCTCGTTTTTGTCTGAGTTCCTGCGAGAGCGCAGGAACGGGCAAAAACGAGAAAAAAGAGGGACACGCCCAACAACAAAAAAATAATTATCTTTGCATCAAGCAATATAACAACGTACAAACGTAACTCATTTATGAAAAGTCTGCTCATAGTCTTATGTTTACTAGGCATTTACATGCCTTTATTGGCACAAGATACCATACCAGTAAATACTGTTAAAGACAACAGTCCTCCCGATTGGCACCAAGAGTATCAATTTGTGAGTAAATTTTCGGAAGGCTTGGCCTTAGTCGGAAAAGAGGGGAAAAGAGGCTTTGTAAACGAAGCAGGAGAATTGGTCATTCCTTTGATTTATACCGATGCCATGTTTTTTAAAAATGGCTTGAGTCCTGCTCGAAAAAACGATAAAACAGGCTTTATAAATACCAAAGGCAAGCGCGTCATCAAGTTTCAATACGAAAAAGCGTATCACTTTGCCGAAGGCTTGGCAGCCGTAAAAAAAGACGGAAAATGGGGCTTTATTAATACGAAAGGGAAAGTGGTCATTCCTTTTAAATACGATCAAGTAAGTTCATTTAAAAGAGGGGTTTCTATTGTAAAAAAAGGGGACAAGTATGGAGCTGTCAATGTGACTAATACTTTGTTTATTCCTACCGAATATACAGCCGTTATTCCTATCCCTGAAAGCGATTTTATCCAAGTAAAAAAAGATAAAAAAGTGGGCTTAGTTAATTTGGCGGGCAAAGAAATTTTAGCGACCGAATATGAGCAACTAGGATTCGGATTTGCCAACGGTTTGCTCCTACTACAAAAAGATAACAAATACGGCTATTTAGACCAAACAGGACGCATTGTTACGCCTGTTGTGTATCATGAAGTGGGTGGTTTTAAAACCAATAATCAGGTAACTTGGGTGCAGAAAGGGGGCAAATATGGATTAATAGATACGACGGGTAAATTGCTTACTGCGCTCCATTACAATGAAATAGGTGTATTTAACAATGGTCTTGCTTATGTTCAAAAAAAGGGGAAGGAAGGGTTTATTAATGCCGCAGGAAAGGAAGTGATTCCAGCTATTTATGATCAGGTAAGTACAAAGGAATTTAAAAATAAAACGATTTGGGTTAAAAAAGAGGGGAAATGCGGTCTTATCGACCAAGCAGGAAAGGAAATAACCCCACTTATTTACGACCAAATTTTCTATCACCGAGATGACTTGGTAAAAGTTGCTCAAGCAGGTAAATGGGGCTTTATCAATACCAAAGGTAATACAATTATCCCGATTAAGTATCAATTTATAGATGCCTTTAAAGAAGGTTTGGCACGAGTAAAAATGGATGGCAAAATGGGCGTCATCAACTCCAAAGGAGGCATTATTATTCCTATTAAATACCAACATATTGATACGTTTGAAGCAGGACAAGCCCGCGTAAAATTGGAGGATAAAATGGGGTTTATCAATACCAAAGGAACGCTCCTAATTCCTACTCAATACGACCACATCGGAAAGTTTCACAAAGGATTGGCTCTTGCCCGAAACAATGACCAATGGGGCTATATCAATCAGAGAGGGAAGGTAGAAGTTCCACTGATCTATGAACAAGTATTGCATTTTTCTCCACAATTGATTCAAATCAAACAGGCGGGAAAATGGGGCTTGATTAACCCAGATGGCGAAACGGTAATTCCGCCTACTTTTCACCAAATTGAAAGCCTTAACGAGGGTTTTGCACTTGTACAGATTAGTGGTAAAAAAGGGCAACTCAATGAACAAGGAGAACTCGTAATGCCCGTAGAATACGAGGAGATATTACGAACTAACCAAACGTATATGAAAGCCCAAAAAAATGGAAAATGGGGACTCTTTACCCGCGCAGGGCAACCGATCACTCCCTTAGTATATGATAGGATTAAATGGGCTGAACAAGGATATATACCCGTTCAAAAGGAAGGAAAATGGGGCATGATTACGGAGGAAGGAAAAGAAACAATTCCATGCATTTATGAAGAAGTAAGACAAACCAAAATAGCGGGTTTGGTGTATCTCAAAAAAGAACATCACTGGGCTATCTGGAAGGCAGGCGAACTCCTCACCTCTTTTGAATATGGCAAGCTACATCCTCCTAGTAGTAAAGCCCTGATACGGGCGGAAAAAGCGGGAAAATATGGCATTATAGATACCGCTGGTGTTACTCAAATCCCTGTCATTTATGAAGAAATTGCGCCAGATATAGCGGGATTGTCACGCGTCAAAAAAGGCGATTATTACGGTTTTATCAACGATACCGGGAAAGTGGTGATCCCAATCCAATATGATGAAATTAATACCCGTTGTATTCATAGTTACCACCTCTTTTTTGCTCAAAAAGATGAACTTTGGGGAGGTATCAATAGTAGTGGCGATACCATCATTCCCTTTACTTATGATCATCTCAATTGCCACAATGCCAATCAATTGATTCTTGCCAAATTAGAAGGTGAATTCGGGCTCATCAAAAAAGATGAGACCCTTGTTACACTCTTCCAGTACGATCACATCAAGCCCTTTAAAAAGGGACTTGCACAGGTTCGAAAGGGGCAATTAATGGGTTGTATCAACCTAGAAGGACAAGAGGTCATTCCTACAAAATTCGAACAAATTGACTATTTACCGAGTGGACAAATTTATGTGCAGAAAGCAGGTAAGAAGGGTATTTATCAACAGGATGGTTCTGCACTCGTTCCTGCCGAATACGACTATATAGAGGATTTTCAGGCGCATAAGCCTTTTGCTGTTATTCGAAAAGATAGTTTATGGGGTATGCTTAATAAAGCAGGACAAATCACGATTCCTGCTGAATATGATTCGCTTTATGCACCCAACAAATATATCGTTATTGCCCAAAAAGAAGGGCAATGGGGCGTGATGAATGAAAAAGGACGCAGTATCTTACCCTTTGAATATGAACACATTCATATTGCTCCTAATGATCGTGGGTTTATGATTCAGAAAAAAGGTAAATTTGGTTTGATGGATCGCACTGGTAGCATCCTTGTTCCACCTGTTTACGACGAATTGGGTAGCCAACTCAACTATGGCTTGATTACGGCCAAAAAAGAGGGCAAATATGGCTTCATTGATCCACGCACGGGTAAGCCAACCATCCCCCTAGAATATGACCAAGTTGGTCAACATCAATACTCTATTCATATTCAGGTACAAAAAAATAATCAATTTGGCTATATCAATAAATACGGCAAAGAAATAATTCCTGTCATTTATGACGCTCCTTTTTATTTCAATAAGAAAAATATTGCCTGTGTACAAAAAGAGGGGAAATATAAATGTATCAACTTACAGCATCAAACAATCTTACCGCTAGAATATGATAATGCATTTATTCACCCAAAAACCAATATTATACAAGCCCAAAAAGATGGAAAAACAGGCTTATTCAATGCTAAAGGCGAGGCACTCACTCCCCTCGTCTACGACACGGTTTATTATCATCTGGATGCTCAAGTATATTTGCTACAAACCAATCAAAAATGGGGCTTTTATGTACCAAGCACCCAACAATTAATCGCTCCTACTTATGAGGCGATTCAACATCAAAACAGCTCATTTTTTAAAGTAAAACAAGGTGAAAAATTCGGACTCATCAACCAATCTGGCAAGCTACTGATCCCTGCTGAGTACGATGACATGCACGATAATTCACATGACTTGGTAAAGGTCAAAAAAGACGGAAAATATGGCTTTATCAATAAAAAAGAGGGAAGCATTGTCGTTCCTATCGAATATCAGGAAGCGGGACAATTTGACAACTGTTTGGCTTGGGTCAAAAAAGATGGAAAATATGGATTTGTGAATACCGATGGCGCCCTTACAATCCTCCCTATTTACGATTATGCAGCACGTTTTGATGCACTCAGCCAAAAAGAACAGCCCTTAAATCATGCCTTTAATTGTGACTTAGCAGATGCGCGCGAAACTCCTTTAGCAATGGTGCAAAAGGAGGAAAAATACGGCTTTATCAATCAATCAGGAGAAGTAGTCATCCCCCTCATTTACGATGAAATTATTAGTTTTATAAATCCGCAAATTCTTCTATTTATTCAAGCGCAGCAACTTCGTTTCTACCCCGCGACTAGTCCTTTTTACAATTCTTATCCCCCCCATTATTATTTCCAAACTGCCTTTATAAAAGTGCGTCAAGGCAATCAATATGGAATTATCAATCGTCGCGGCGAAAGTATTATTCCAGTTGAGTACGAAGAACTTGGCGACTTCTTTCGAGCAGGTTTATTGTGGTATAAAAACGGATCGGAAACAGGCATTCTCAGCACCAAAAATGCGAAATATATCTTTGATCCCAACCACAACCCGCGTGGTTTCTTTCCACAAGGACTTCAGGAAGTTCGTAACAATGGGAAATGGGGTTTTGTCAATCCACAGGGGGAGGTGATTATTCCCTTCGAATATGATCTTGTACATTCCTTTTCCAATAACAAGGCTCCTGCACTCGCAGCAGTCCACAAAAATGGGAAATGGGGCTTCCTAAACACCAACGGAACACTGGTTATTCCACCTGCCTATGATGCTGTCAAAGCCTTTCAAAAAACAGGCATTGCCTTTGTGAAACAAGCGGGTAAATGGGGAGCGATTGATACCAATGGGAAAGTCTGTATTCCTCTCATTTATGACAATATTCAGTATTACAAAGATGATTGGTATAAGGTCGAAAAAGGAGGTATTAAGTCCTATGTGAATGGGAAAGGGGAATTTATAAAATATGTATTATAAGTACGTCTTATGTGGTTCTTATCTCTTTGTATGTATCATTTGACTGATACCAATTCGGAATAATCTCCCTAAAATTATCATACCAAGCCATCACTTGTTTGGTTTGCGATTTCATCACCTCCAGTTCTTTGGCACCGTAGTTCTTTGCCCATGCATATCCTCCTAACTGATTGGAGGCAATATAAAGACCCATGAGTTGAAAAAAGGACTCACTTGGTTCTCCATCCAAATAGCCATGTAACAAACCGATTGAAAAGGGTTTACTCACTGTGGCATTCCACGGCATTCGATTAAACTCTTCCCAGGGGTCTCCATAATCCAAACGATTAAAATCAATGACAAATAAATGCCCTTCTTGATTAACGAGCATATTGCCAATGTGAAAATCACCATGGTGCAAGCTTTGTGGGCGATTGCGCAGCCATTTTCGATACTTGTTTAAGAAATCAATGACACAATGATCATAGGCAAAGCGTTCCCCACAGTTTTGGTAATTACGAATATTCCGATCTATTTTTCGATTAAAATACGCCTCCCAATTTCGCTGAGAAGCAGCATTCGTTTTTTGGTGAACCACCTTTTGTATTTGGCCTGCTTCTAGCCCCAAACGATATTGTTCTTCAGGGCTTAACTCCGCTACTACTTCTAGCAATTCTACACCTTCCACCCAACTAAATAAGCGGTAGGTAGTTTCACCATGATTACAAATCCCACTGTCAACTAGCTTAGATATACGCAACTCCGATTGCGATAACTCTTCTACTAAATCATAAAGCATTTTCTCCGAACTAAAGCTACTTTTATCAGACAATCGCAACAAATATTTCTCCCCTGCCTTTGTTTCTACCAGATACTTTTTATCACTCGACCAACCTTTATTAATTTCCTTCATACAAAGCCAGTTCGAAGAGCCTTTGATGCTTGTTAGATCGTATTCCATAAACAGTCCACCATACAAATTAAAAAAATAGTTACACAAAACACACCTTACTCCTCAAAAAAATACCTTTTCAATAGCGCATAGCCCTGCCATACCTCACACTGATCACTTATCTCTCTTTTACGCGCACCTAGCGAAATCGTATATCGGTGTCCCATATCCCTACATGCCAATAAGGCTTTATGCTGTCGATAACTATCTTGTTCAAAAGCACGAAATATCTTTATAACATTTTCATCCAATCCTGTTCGCTTAAATTGCTTAGATAGTTTTCCATATTTACTTTCCTCTTGTCCCACTACCACATAAGACTCCCCTTCCTTCCACAAAAAGAGATAAGCCTGTTTAGCTTGTCCCGCATAACTACTTTCCCTCATTTGAATGATTAAAGTATCTCCTTCTCCCATTGCATCCACAAAGATCTCCTTCTTTTTCACGACCTCCGATTCTTCTTCATTCAATACCAATGCAGCCTCCCAGCCTTCTCTTCCTTGTGTAGGTTCAATAGTATTTATCAAATAGGTTCCTTTTCTTTCTTTTTGATACTTCAAAAAATAACGCGCACTTTGAGGTACATTTTCAAAAACAAGTTGACTAGTAAAAGCCCCTTTCGTATTTCGTTCAAAAAAAACATGGCAAGCTCGTTTCTTTCCAATTTCAACCTGCTGTTCATCCAATAATATAAATTCTTGACACCAACGAAACTTCAATCTTTCATTACCAAACATATTATTGATAGCTAATGGTAGGTATTGATTCAAAAAAAATGCGTCTCTAAGCGTAATGGTAAGGTTAGTTAACGCTTCATCTACTGTATCTGCTTGTTTAGTAGCTAAAGCTTCATCTACTGTCTGTGCCTGCTTAGTAGCTAACACGCTAAAATTACTTGTTTCGCTTGACTGATTATTCCTCTTTTCTTTATAACTACAGTTTAAGAATAAACAGGGTAACAATAGCATCAAAATAATTTGACTATTTTTCATCATTTCAGTATTTAAATTTAAAATATACAGTATAGAAGAATATTATTTTCTTCATCTGACTAAAATGATGC
>JAHDCM010000205.1 GCA_020629895.1 Bacteroidota bacterium | reverse complement strand
GCGTTATATATTTAATAGTACTCTATGTGTAACGTAAAAGAAAAGGTAAATCAGCCAGAGGCTGTCATTTGTCGGGCAAACCACCAGCGATGACGCTGGCGGCAGCCCTATTCATTCAATCATTCAGTCAACCACTCATTCACTCATTGTCTACAACGTGAGGGATAGTAGTGGTAGCTTGCCGAAATAGAAAGGTCGTGAGGCTTTTGCGGGCAGGGCTGACGAAGGAAGACACTGCCAGCAAAGATAGCCGAACACCTTGTCTATGAGGCAACTACAAACGGATAGCCCGACCCCATTTTTGCCAATCAACTTGGCAGGTTTTGAATAAAATCGATACCTTTCGAATAAGGTATTTCCTAAAACCTGATAAGTTTTGATGGGTAAAAATGGGGACACGTCCAAAAAATATAAATAATCATTTATGAAACAAACAACCCTTATGCTGCTATTACTAGCAGTTGTTACAATAGCCTGCGACGATGCTCCTAACCCCAATACCAATCCAAGTAACCCTACTGGTAAAAAAGTATTTTATAACGGAGATATTTACACAGTAAATCCCAACCAGGCTTGGGCAGAAGCGATGTATGTAAAAGATGGCGTCATTCAATTTATTGGTAGTACAGATGAGGCAGAACTAGCCGCACCCGAAGATGCCGAATGGATTGATTTGTTGGGTAGTTTTGTGATGCCGGGTTTTCACGATGTCCATTTACATCCACTAGAAGCAGTAACCGACAATTTTCAATTTATATTAGATGACCGTATTGAAGACCCTGAAGATTATAGTTATGATATTAAAGACGCGGTAAAACAAAATCCGGGGACAGATTGGTTATTAGGATGGGGGCATTGGATTGATGTGCCTCTAGCCGCTAATCGTTTGCCCAAAACAATTATTGATGAAATTGCTCCGAATCGTCCTGTGGCGATTATGGAACAAACGTCACATTCTATTTGGTGTAATTCGAAGGCTTTGGAGCTAATGGGAGTAGATAAGGATACAGCTAACCCACCGGGCGGAATTATTATGCGAGATACTAATGGAGAAGCCAATGGTTTGTTGATAGATAATGCAGGTAATATGTTGTTGGATATCGCCCTAGCTCCTACGCCTGAACGGGCGCAAAATGACTATAATGGCTTGGTAAATACCGCACTTCCCGAATTGGCAAAATATGGTATTACTTCGGTTTGTGATGCCCGTACTTATTGGAAACGTGAGCATCATAAAACGTGGCAACGCGTACATGACGAAGGGAAATTAACGGTTCGGGCAAATCTTGGTTTGTGGGCTTATCCTGCTGAAGAAGATGCCAGTCAATTAGCTGCCTTAAAAGACTTGTATCGTTTTGATAAAAATAGCCTGCTTCAAATTAACCAGATTAAGTTGTATTGCGATGGGATTGTTCATAATACAACTTCTGCCATGCATGATGATTTTCATGTTGATTATTTCCATCTTCCTTCTAATAATGGACTCAATTATTTTACAGAAACACGAATTACAAAATACATTCGAGAACTGGAAGGCACAGGTTTTGATTTTCACATTCATGCCATTGGAAATAGAGGCGTACATGAAGCATTAAACGCGATAGAACAAGCAGGAACGTCACAGGGAAGGCATCGTTTAACACATGTCGAATATGTTGATGCTGCTGATATGGGTCGCTTTTCCCAACTCAATGTGACTGCGGATGCACAGGTGGCGGGTCATTTTACCCAACCAGATCAATGGCACGAAAATGATTATTTGATTGGATCAGCACTGAATCAGAATAATATTCCAATTAAAAGTTTACATGCTGCAAATGCGAGAGTGACGCTTAGTAGTGATTGGGATGTGAGTGAACTCAATCCATTTATTGGCCTAGAAAATGCAGTAACAAGAAGCCCACAAGAATTATCTTTAGAAGAGGCAATTAAAGCCTATACGATCAATGCCGCCTACGTCATGCGCCAAGAAGATAAAGTTGGTAGTTTAGAAGTAGGAAAAGAAGCAGATTTTGTTATATTAGATCGAAATTTGTTCGATATTGCTCCTCGTAATATCAGTCGTACCAATGTGTATGAAACCTATCTCAGAGGAGAATTAATTTATGAACGGTAAACAAATATCAAAACCAAAACAATGTCAGCTACTTCCAATATTAAACGTCTGTATTTATTAGATGCCTACGCCCTTATCTATCGCGCCCATTTCGCTTTTATTCGCAATCCGTTGGTCAACTCCAAAGGAATGAATGTATCGGCGATTACGGGCTTTGTCAATACCGTCAATGACCTACTCACCAAAGAAGAAAAAAAGCCGACGCATCTCGCTGTGTGTTTTGATGTACATGGCCCTACGGAACGTGAATTAGAATATCCTGAGTATAAAGCCAATCGCGAAGAAATGCCCGAAGATATTCGCGCTTCGATTCCTTATATCCGCCAAATTTTAGAAGGATATCGCATTCCCATGTTAGAGAAGGAAGGTTTTGAAGCGGATGATGTCATTGGTACGCTAGCAAAAATAGCTGTCAAAGATGGTTTTGAGGTGTATATGGTAACACCTGATAAAGATTATGGGCAATTAGTGGAAGACAATATTTACATGTATAAACCTGCTACACGCGGAAAGCCCAGAGAAATTATGGGTGTGCCTGAAATTTTAGCCAAATGGGATATTGAAAATGTGGAGCAAGTCATTGATATTTTAGGATTAATGGGGGATGCCGTAGATAATATACCAGGTATCAAAGGAGTAGGGGAGAAGACAGCCATAAAGTTGATGAAACAGTTTGGTTCGGTAGAAAATATGCTGGAAAATACTGATAAAATCAAAGGAAAGCTGCGCGAAAAAGTAGAGAAAGATCGGGAGATGGCGATCTTATCAAAAAAATTAGCCACTATTATTTGTGATGTAGATGTTGCCTATGAACCTAACGAACTGCTCCTATCGGAGTTGGATGTGGCAGCCTTAACACCTATTTTTCAAGAACTAGAATTTAGAACACTTGGACAACGCATTTTAGGAGAGGGCTATACGTTGAATGCGAAGAAGGTTGGTACTAAGAAAAAAAAGAAAACAGGGCAGTTGAGTTTATTTGGGGAGCAACCCAATCAAAATAATGCCGCCTTATTAGAAGAAGTAGAAACAGAGAAAGGGCAAAATATTGAAAATACTGAACACGACTATCAACTAGTCAATACCGCAGAGGGACAAAGCAGTTTAGTGCAACAATTACTCGCTCAAAAACTCGTTTGTTTCGACTCAGAAACAACCAGTGTAGATGCTAATAACGCCGAATTAGTAGGGCTTGCTTTTTCTTGGGAACAAGGCAAAGCTTACTATGTGCCATTGAGTGCCGACCAAGAAAAATGCAAAGCAACACTAGAAATTTTTCGACCCTTTTTCGAATCGGAAAAAGTGGCAAAAGTAGGGCAAAATATCAAATACGATATGCTCGTATTGAAGTGGTATGATATGCCTGTAAAAGGCACGCTTCACGATACGATGTTAGCGCATTACCTCATCGAACCCAATATGCGCCACAATATGGATTTGCTTGCCGAAACTTACCTACATTATACGCCTGTTTCGATTGTCAGTTTAATTGGTAAAAAAGGCAAGAAGCAACTTAGCATGCGCCAAGTACCTGTTGAGAAAGTAACCGAATATGCAGGAGAAGATGCCGATATTACCCTTCAACTACACCATAAATTTGCGCCTACGGTTGCTAAAGAAGAGATTAGTAAATTATACAGTGAAATGGAGATGCCACTAGTATCAGTACTGACCGATATGGAGTACGAAGGCATCAACCTAGATAAAGCATTCCTAGAGGCTTATTCTGAAGAACTCGGCAAAGAAATTAGTACACTAGAAGAGGGCGTTTATGAAGCCGTAGGAAAACGATTTAACCTAAAATCTCCCTCGCAATTAGGAGATATTTTATTCGGAGAGTTAGAGATTCCTTATAAAGGCAAAAAAACCAAAACAGGCAAGTATTCTACCAATGAAGAAACCCTTAAAAAGATTGCTGCAAGTGGTAAATATCCAGTTATGGATCAAATTCTCGAATTTAGAGAACTCACCAAGCTCAAGTCAACTTATGTGGATACCCTCCCACAGCTTCTCAATCCCAAAACAGGACGCATTCACACTACCTTCAACCAAGCCATTGCAGCTACTGGGCGATTAAGTTCTGCCGATCCAAATCTTCAAAATATCCCTATTCGTACCGAAAAGGGGCGTAAAGTACGTAAAGCATTCATCCCGCGCAATGAAGACTTTATATTGATGGCTGCCGATTATTCACAAGTAGAGTTGCGGTTGATGGCCGAATTAAGTCAAGATGAAGCCATGCTTGATGCCTTCCAAAATGGTATTGATATTCATGCAGCTACGGCAGCACGGGTAAACGGGGTGGCATTAGAGGCTGTGACCTCCGAAATGAGGAGAAAGGCAAAAACGGTCAATTTCGGAATCATTTATGGGATTACTGCCTTCGGACTTTCTCAACGAATAGGCATCAGCCGTACGGAGGCTAAAGCCATTATTGAAGAGTATTTTAAGCAATATACAGGCATTAAAAAATACATGGATGAAATTGTAGAAAAGACCCGTAAAACAGGCTATGCAGAAACCATTTTAGGACGTAGACGCTACCTCAAAGACATCAACTCGGCAAATCATACGGTGCGTGGTTTTGCTGAACGAAACGCCATCAATACGCCCATTCAAGGTTCGGCTGCCGACCTTATTAAACTGGCCATGATCAATGTACATCAAGAAATGAATAAACGTCAACTCAAATCGAAAATGCTTCTACAAGTACACGATGAATTGGTTTTTGATGTGCATCGTTCCGAATTGGAAGAAATGGAGCAGTTGGTCAAGGAGTTAATGTCAGGAGCGATGCCGAGTTTAAAAGTGCCTTTGGTAGTAGAAGCTGATACTGGTTTGAACTGGTTGGAGGCGCATTAGTAGACGTTAAATTCCATAAGGATCAAAAAAATATGATCAAAATCAGTGTCTTACATATTTTAATTTTATGTTTTTTGTAACAGGCTAACAACTAGTCCGTTTGCAAAATTAACAATATACGCACCCGTTTCTGGCTAATTAATGTTGTAAAACGTATGTCAATTGCATTTTGAAAAATAAATTTGCAATTATTGAATTCTTGGTATAACTTTGTGAAGTACAAGTAGTTATACTAAATTCGTCAAATAAGATTTATTGTTGAGCAAATTGAAATAAAATTAATCTAACTATTTATTTTAATTTGCCTTATCCTAGCCACAATTACACCCGTAATTATAGCGTCACTAATATTACCATTGCCCATTTCATTTAAATCTTCTTATGAAGATATTATTTCGCGTGCTTAACCTCACCCTTAATTAAGTAGCGTCTATACCTATCACTAACTGCTACTAACTAATTAAAATCAATAATAATGAAAACGATACCTGTTTTCAAAGGGGGATTCTCTTGCCTGCTCGCAAGCATCCCACTTTTGACTCTATCGAAAATAAGACTATTAGGGGTAATCCTCTGTCTCTGTTTATTAATCCATAATAAAGCGAGTGCCCAAGACGATTTCGCTTGTGGTACTCAGCTTTTAGATTACTGTAATTGTTTAGGTACAGGGATTTTAGTAGCCGATGCTGCTCCCTGTAACCTCAATTCAGCCGACCAATATACCTATGCACTGGTTGATGTAGACAATGCCACAGTAGTAGGAGATGAAGATGACAATCTCATTGAAAATGTACAAACTGGAGGCTTATTCTCCAATGTACCTACTGGTGATTATGTCATCTATTACATCAGTTATCCCAATGCTTCCGCTAGTACGATAGAAAATTTACTAGCAGAAGGGAATTCGATCAATGACCTACTTTCATTGGCTATTTTAGATGCACAAGGAAATTGGGTCTCCACGAACCCCGCCTTTACGGTTATTCCGTCCAGTTTAGCAACAGTCAATAGCGAATCTTGTGGTTGTGATTCCAACACCCTTTGCGCGACTAGTACTATGCAAGTAGAAGCAACGCGTGTATGTAACAATGGTATTAATGGCACCTATTCCCTCTATTTCTATGTCTCAGGAGGCGAAGCACCCTATTTTGTGAGTGGCTCCTTTTCAGGCGTTTTGTCAGAGGGAGAGGAACAAGAAATCGTATTACCTGAAACAAGTACTTACTTTTTTCAAATCCTAGATGCGAATGGGTGTCGTACCAATTTAGTAGAAACACAAGCAGTGCCTTGCTCTACTTTAGCAGTTGATTTGCTTGATTTTGAAGGAGAAGCTACCACAGTAGGAAACCAACTATCATGGACAACGGCTAGTGAAGAAGATCACAGCCACTTTACGCTCGAACATTCAACAGATGGAATCAACTTTACAACTATTACTACTATCAATGGAGTCGGAAATTCCTATTCGACTACTTATTACGACTTTACACACAAAAATGCACCAGCAGGCATCAATTACTACCGATTAATGGTAACAGATATAAATGGTGAAAGTCAAATGGCAGCAGCCGTCATTACTTTACATCGTGGAGAGTTAGAAACCAGTTTAGTCAACCTATATCCTATTCCTGTTCAGGATTATCTGAATGTTGATTATATAAGTACAGGTACCGAAACACAAATCCAATTATATACGGTAGAAGGAAGATTGATACAAGCAGTAAGTGTAGCATCTTCTAGTGGTTTGAACCAAGTACAATTGCCTGTTGCTGATCTACCTAAAGGGGTTTATATCATTCGCATGGTAGAAAATGGAGAGGCGATTACACAAAAGTTTATCAAGTAACCATTCGAGTTGATATTTTGGAGGAAAAATATAAATTGCCCCCCTCTATCTGGTTTATTTTGTTTAAAATAAGCCAGATAGAGGGGGTAACTTTTTTGTACAAACTCTTCTTTCCGCACTTATTTTTTTGAAAAAA
>JAHDCM010000204.1:4861-6986 GCA_020629895.1 Bacteroidota bacterium | reverse complement strand
GGGTGATGGGGTGATGGGATGATAATATCTATTCAGTCATTCTATCATGCAGTCATCCAATCATCAAAAACGCGTGAGGGATAGTAGCGGTAGCTTGGTGAAACAGCCGCTTTGATGAGGCAAGGACTAGCAGGGCTGACAGCGGAAGACACTGCTAGGACTATGCTGAATAAGCGGATGTGAAACAACTACAAGCGGATAGCCCGACCCCATTTTTCTCGTTTTTGCCTGCGAGGACGCAAGCAAAAACGAGAAAAATGGGGACACGCCCAACAACTACTTTTGAATCGAATATTCGGGAGCAATGACTGCTAAATAAAGGGCAATTTTGACCCGATCATCGGCATTGTCTACTTGCTTGATACTGTTGACGATGGCCTTTTTGGTGGCTTCAGAAAAAGCTCCACCAGTGAGGATCAGATCAAGTCTGTCCACTAGTGCCGCGGGATTATTTTTTGCAAGTACTTTCTCCTCTTCGAGATCAAGATAGACATAATCAACGGGGCGGAGTTCGTTATCTTCGTAACCAGGCGCATTCATGATGGAGTTACTGGCTTGTGTGGCAACTTCCATATAATATTCTTTGATGAACCAATCGTGAGCTAGATTGATGAAATTGACGGCTGTTGCAGAGGTGTGAATCTGAAATTCGGGAGCCACTAAATCTTGATCTGCAATGGGGCCATTGGGTTGGTAATCGGGAAGGTAGAAATTGAAAACACTTGGAGAAGCTAAAATTCCTTGACTAACTGCTTCGTCGAATAAGTAGCCCCAATTCCACATTCTACCCGATTGATTGGTAGCATTGAAGGCGCGCATCACTTGGGTGTAGCGCAGTAAGGGTTCGCGTAATTTGCCACTTTGTGGATCATCTATCCAAGAACAGTCGAGAGCTTCTGCATCGGTGAGGATGGCTCGAATAACAGCCTTCATATCTCCGCGTACTCCTTGTCCGTTATCAGCAAATTTAGCGGATACGCGGGCTACGTAAGCGGGTGTGGGATTGGATTTGACCAATCGTTGGATCAATAATTTTCCGATAAATGGGCCGACATTGGGATGATCAAATAGGTTATCAATGGCATTGTTGATGTCTTGTAAGGTTGTTTGTCCACTAGGAACGGTTTGCCCATTGAGTAATTGCTTGGTTCCTGGTTCGTGCCAGTTATCAAACGGAATCATGGCGTCCCACATATTGAGATTGGCGGGGTTGAAATTGAATTCGTTATCCCACTCAGTTGGATAAGCGGAATAGTCTTCCCAAGGCCAGTAATAACCTGCGGGAGCTAGTCCAGTGAATATTTTGGCAAATTCTTTAATGTCGTTATTATCGTAAGTAGGAATCGGATTTCCTTGTGCATCTAGTTTGCGGGTGCCGTCTTGATTGAGTTCAAACAAACCGATAGAAAATAGTTGCATAATTTCACGCGCATAGTTTTCGTCTGGATGAATGTTGTTAGCGACATCTGATTTGGGATTATTTATATGACTGAGGTACATGCCCATACAAGGGTGCAGACTAATATCATAGAGCAAATCGCGAAAGTTGCCAAAAGCGTGTTGGTAGAGCATATCATAATAACTAGCCATTCCTGGCCCGTTGAGTTGGAGATTTGATTTTTCAGAAATCACAAATATTTGGCTGTATGCCTGTGCCACTCTTTGGCGGACATGATCGTCTGATGTCATGATATGGTGCCACCAAGCCATTTTCCAGTAATACCAATACGGAATAACCGCATCTCCTGCATTGGCGACATTATAGTAGCCCCATTTATTGACATATTGTGGTTTGAAGTGTTCCCAAATTTCCCATGTTTTTTCCTCAAAACTTACTTGTGGAGGGAGCTTGAGTTGTTCGTCTAACCAATTGCTGATACCTTGTTGCTTGACGTTCATAATCGTTTCGTAATCGGCTCCAAGTGAAGCAAATCCGAGAAATCGTGCAGCGGCTTGTTCGTCGATACCTAAGCCACTACCATCAAGGGTATGTATCATGTCTGTATTGCTTGTACTTGAACTGCTTGTTATACTTACTCCTTCTGTATGTCCTGCTCCTATATAATCGTTGTACACTTGTGCTTGTATGGATGACAGGTATAAATAACCAGCTAGGAATAGCATC
>JAHDCM010000204.1:0-4761 GCA_020629895.1 Bacteroidota bacterium | reverse complement strand
ACTGTCACTATTGAAAATGGGAAGCAGCTCATTGATAAAACCTACTTGATTCAAATAAATAATCAACAAGCTGATTGGATTTCGGACGTTTATATCCCTTATCATAAAAATGACAAGTTGGAAATAAAGGAAGCGGTTATTTTAGATGCAAAGGGCAAGGTAATGCGTAAGTTGAAAAAAAAGGAGATTACGACACGTAACAATATTGATCAGGGTAGTTTTTATGAAGATAATTTAGTGAAAGAATTTAAGCTAAAGTGGAATAATTATCCGTATCAAATACGTTATTCGTACCGCTTGATTCGAGATGAGTTTTTATATGTTGCCCACTGGTATCCTACGACCCATCAGGTACCTGTCAAAGAAGCCATCTTAATGGTAGATATACCTGCTGATTATGCGATCAAAAAGCAATGGAGTGAGGGGCTTAATTATTCGAATGAACAACGCAGTGATCGTTATCTGCACTATTGGCGTATCCAGGATATGCAACCTATTAAAAAGGAAGCCTTATCTCCCCCTTTATTGGATATATTGCCCACAGTAACGGTTGTGCCGCAGCAATTTCAGTATGGTGAAAAGGGAGATGCCAGCACTTGGCAAACTTATGGTCAATGGCATCATCAGCTATATGAAGATGCCAATGACTTACCTGCCTCTGAACAGGAAAAAGTACAGAAAATCATTTCGAAGGCATCTTCTACCAAAGAACAGGTAAGAGCTTTGTATCATTATCTGCAAGACAATACGCGTTATGTGAATGTAGCGATTGATATTGGGGGCTTAAAACCCTACCCTGCTAGTTATGTGTGTGAAAAAAAATATGGCGACTGTAAGGCATTAACGGTATATATGCAAGCCTTACTCGAAGCAGCAGATATAGCTTCTTATTGTACAACGGTGTATGCAGCGGAACATCCTATTACGATCAACACAGCCCTACCTAGTCAACAATTCAATCATGTTATTTTGTGTGTTCCTTTAGAAAGTGATACCTTATGGTTAGAAAACACTACCAATTACCTTCCATTTGATTATTTGGGTACCTTTACACAAAATAGACCCGCTTTGCTCGTCCATAAGGATAGTAGTCATTTGGTAAAAACTCCCGCCCTTACGACTAATGATGTATTGCAGGAAAATCGCTATCAAATTACGGTTCCGAAATATGGTATCGGAACGGCTACCATAACTCAGTTTATACAAGGAAAGTTATTTGAAGAATTGCAGTATGCTCAATTTATGTTAAAAGAATCGGAGCAAAAAGAATTGATTGAAACGCAAATCCCTTTTAAAACTTATGAGTTACTAGATTGGAGTTTGGAGCAAAAGCACCGAGATCATCCTACTTTAAAACTAGAGGTGGAGCTTGAACATAGTGATCTGTTGAAAAAGGTAGCTGACATACTTACCCTCAAACCGATTCCTTTAAATTTACCCAAACTAGAACAGCCTACTGCACGCACCCAAGACCTTCGATTGGATTATCCTATTTCTACGAGTGATTATATGGTGTATAACCTTCCTTTTATGGACAATTATGCGGTAAATTTACCTGAAAAAGTAGAAATCATTTCCAATTTTGGTAAATATATATTAGGATATCAATATCTTCCTGAAAAAAAACAAATCGAAGTGCTACGCTATTTCGACTTGTATCAAGGAAATTATTCTTTAGAAGAATATGCGGACTTTTATACCTTCTTACAAAAAGTCAAAACAACCGAGCAACAAGCTACCATTTTATTTAAACCCATATAAATGAAAGTATTTTATCTATTACTTGGTTTATGTTGTTGTTTCCAATTAGGAATCGCACAAGAATATTCTAGAGAGTTTGGCGTCATTAGTGATCCTGAACGCGAATTGACCACCTATAAATTGGATAAAGAGGCAGAAGCTGTCGTTTTATATGATATTGGGGAGTCTGTTTTTTATGATATTGACGGGCATTATGAAATTCGATTTAAGCGTAGTAAACGCATCAAGATTTTAGATCGAACAGGTATTAAATATGGTGAGGTAACAATTCCATTTTATGTAGAAAACATCAATGACAAGGACTATGTTTATGATATTGAGGCCTATACCTATTATCAGGAAGATGGAAAATGGACAAAGAAGAAATTGGATGAAAAAGCCGTTTTTGAGGAAAAGATAAGTAAGAAATGGCGCGCCAAAAAGTTTGTTTTCCCTGAAGTAAAAGAGGGGGCAATTATTGAGTATCGGTACACACACGAAACGCCCTTTCACTTTAACCTACCCGACTGGACTTTCCAAGATCGCATCCCGACTATGTATAGTCAGTACACTGTCAATACCATTCCTTTTTACGAATATGTATTTATCGCGCAAGGCATTCCAAAGTTTGATTATCAAAAATCGTATCCGAACCCCGAAAAACGCGAATTTGGAGAAGTAGTCAAAGTATATGGTAAGGAAGTAGGTGATGGAATGGAATTTCAAGATATGGTACATACCTATATTATGCTGGAAGTACCTGCTTTTAAAGATGAAACCTATATTACATCGACTAACGACTACCTCCAAAAAATGGATTTTCAACTCTCTCGCTTTCACAGCCCTTATGGAGGGAGTAAAGAAATTATTACTACTTGGGAAGAATTAAATGAACGACTGCTTAAACAAGACAAATTTGGGAAATACATCAAAAAAAGCAAAAAATATGCTCAAAAAATACTGGATAATGAACTCGACTTAAAGGGCAAAAACGAGGAAGAAAAAAGCAAACTCATCATTGATTATGTACGCTCCAATTTTAGTTGGGATGGTTTTATGGGAAAATATGCCACCAAAACGCCCAAAGAATTGGTGACACAAAAATCGGGTACTGCTGCCGACATCAACCTCTTTTTGATTGCCCTTTTAGAAACGGCCAATATATCGGTAAAGCCTGTTATTTTAAGCACCAGAGATCATGGAAAAATAAAGGTTGATTATCCATTTGATCACTTCTTTAATTATGTGATTGCATTAGTACAACTAGAAGATCGTCATTTCCTTACAGAAGGCACTGAACCACTACTTAAATATGACCGCATTCCGCTCCGTTGCATTAATGAAAAGGGCTTAATAGTAAGCACTGGTGAAGTACAATGGCAACCTTTAACCAATAAAGTAAGCTCCATCAATAAACGCACCATTCAATTAACGATTGATCCTGAAATCCTTACTGCCAAAGGCGATATAGAGATTGAGACATCTGGTTACTCTGCTTATGCCTATAAAAATGATTATAAAAACGATCTGGAACAATTGGAGAAACTATTGGCTAAAGGCGAGATAGAAGTCAGCAATCTTGAAACCCACCACTTTGAAGATCGCGAAAAGCCCTATTCCTTATCCTTAACACTCACCTCCCCTTTAGAACAAATAGAAGACAAACTATTGGTTTCCCCATTTCTCAACTTCCCCATTCAAACTAATGTTTTACGACAAAAAAAACGCGCTTATCCTGTTGATTTTATCTATCCGCGTAGCAACCAACTCAATGCTCAAGTCAACATTCCCAAAGGCTACAAAGTAATCAGTACGCCTGAAGCTTATGAATTGGAAGATAAAATGGTAAAAATCCATATTCAAACAACAGAAAAAGAAGGCTATGTAGAAGTACTAGGAGAATACAGTTTTAAAAAAGCGGTATATGACCCTAGCGAATATGCTCAATTACGTCGTTATTTCAATTTAATAGCACGTAAAATGAATCAACAAATCATACTTGTCAAAAATGAAGAATAACATAAGGGGCAGTTGGCTAGGCGCAGCCCTAGGAGATGGTTTTGGTTATCCGACCGAGTTTCTAAAAATGCCCGACATTTACCAAACCTATGGCTTTAATGGACTTATAGCACCACTTGGCACTCCTATCAAAGTGACCGACGACACCCAAATGGGTATTGCTGTTGGGAAGGCATTGATGCGCGCATGGCATCATAACAACATCACTTTTACTGATTTTGAAGCGGCTCTTCGCGACGAATTTATTCAATGGCTACATGATCCAGAAAATAATCGCGCACCAGGTATGACGTGTTTAGGTTCGTGTGAAAAACTAGATCAGGGATTGCATTGGGAACAAGCCACTAATCGCGGTTCTAAAGGTTGTGGAGCCAATATGCGCGTCTTTCCTGTCGCCTTGATGAAGTTTAAACATCCTTCTGTTACAGATACCCATATTGCACAATGGGCGCAATTTCAAGCAGCCATGACCCATGCTCACCCTACTGCGCTTGCTGCATCTGACCTAACTGCCATTACGCTTGTTCGTATTTTAGAAGGCGTTTCTCCTAGTAAATTAGTTGACAATCTCATTGATTATGCAGCATCACAAAAACACATTTATCATACAGCCTTCTTAGGAAATATCTGGCAAATTCCAGGTATCGAATCGCCACAAGCATTTATACAACGCGGCTGGGAAGAATGTATGACTTTACTCCAACGCATTCAAGAAATACTCCCTAAAGCTGATAAAGAAGCCGATCCGTGTATTTATACAGGCGAGGGATGGATCGCCGAAGAAGCCTTTGCCACTGCCCTACTCTGCTTTTTATATTATCCCGATAACAGTGTAAGTATTTTAAGACGAGCAGTCAATTCTAGTGGCGATTCCGATTCGTTGGCTTGTATTGCGGGTGGCTTTGCAGGAGCTTATAATGGCATTGATTCGTTTCCAAAAGATTGGATTTCGAGACTTGAATATCAGCAAGAACTGAACGAATTTCTAGCGTTTTTACTAGA
>JAHDCM010000203.1 GCA_020629895.1 Bacteroidota bacterium | reverse complement strand
GTCTACCGCGTGAGGGATAGTAGCGGTAGCTTGGCGAAATGGCTACTTTGTGAAGCAAGGACTAGCAGGGCTGACAGCGGAAGACACTGCTAGGACTATGCTGAACTAGTAGCTATGAGACAACTACAAGCGAATAGCCCGACCCCATTTGTTCAAGCAACATGTCAGGTTGGTAGTAGATACTGTACTTTGAATAGTGACGTAATTCCTTAAACCTGACATGTTTTGATTGAACAAATGGGGACACGTCCAGTAAATAAAGAATATATTTAAAAATAAATAGGATGAAATTTTACTTTTCCTTGTGTATTAAATTCGAGGGCGGGAGCAGGTATTTTGAGGACATTGAAACCTTTTAATAAGAAGTTGAGAAAACGAGAACGGGTCTTTATTTTGGTGAGGTCAATATCAACAGATAACAAAAACTGGCGGTAACGCGGAATGTGAGAATAGTCATATTCGGTATCCATCTCATCCGTCCATATATTGCGCTCGGCACCAAACATATTTTCGGCACTATAACCTACTGCAATATTGAGCCATTTGGGAAAGCGAGTATGGGGATGTTTGTGAGGATTTATGAAGGCATGTATATTGCCTGAAAGCCAATAACTTTGGCCATTATAGTCTTTGAGAACTCGTTGCCCAAAGCCAGTACCATAGAGTGCTTTACTACGTTCCTGAACGATGGGGTCAAAATTTTTATAGCTTTTTTGGTGAGAAGAAAATTTGAGTTGAATGCGTTGTTCTTTCCATGCAATATCTTGGATAACCGCCAATCCCGCACCCGCTCCATTCGACCAAATATCACCTGGTGAAGCTCCCCATTGGGCAGAAAATCCGTCGAACAGTTCGATGCTATTTTGGAAGGTAAAAGCCATGACGGCCGCTATCCAAGTGGGGTGTGGTTCTTTGACACCTGCCCAACGATAAAGGTCGAGTGCGTAGACAGCTTCGGCGTAGGCAGTCCATGCATGGCCTACTTTGTCTATTTGTAGCCAACCACTATTGTCATTAAAGAAATGAAATTTGCTGCGCTCGTAATCTTGATACCACAATTGATTCATGGCAAGCATGGTAGCGGTATATCCTCCAATGCTGGCAGTGCTGAGAGAAATAATACGTGCTTTGTTGGGAGTGGGGGAGGGAGCGAAAAAGGCTTGTTTTGTGGTGTCGGTAGTAGTTTGTTGGGCAAGCAGTGGGAAGGTAATAAATAAGTAAGATAAGGAGACGAATGCCCAAGTGCTTATATGCTTAAAAAGTTTATTCGAGGAGGATTCGTTCCTTATCATTATGTGCGCGTTAAATTATACTTGTTGTAAGGTTTCGTGTACCTTGTTCAAGAGTTTTTGTGTTTCGGCAGGATTGGCTGCTTCTGCATAAACACGTAGTACTGGCTCGGTGCCAGAAGGGCGAATGAGTACCCATTCTTTATTTTGGAGGTGAAATTTATAACCATCTATGGTTTCTACTTTCTTGACCTGATAGTCGCCAAATTGTTGGTATTTGCCGTCTGCACAGTTTTGCATGATGGCATGTTTCTTTTCGTTACTAATGTGTAAGTCATCACGTTTGTAGAAAAAGGCCCCTACTTCGGCATATATTTCGTCGATAAGTTCTTGAAGTGATTTACCTGTTTGAGCCATAAACTCCAAGATCAATAATCCCATCCAAATGCCATCGCGTTCTGGAATATGTCCTTTTGTGGCAATACCACCTGATTCTTCGCCTCCTAATAAAACATCTTCTTTTATCATGATTGCGCAGACCTCTTTGAAGCCAATTTTGGTAATTTCTTGCTCTAATCCATATCTATCACAAAGGTCTTTTACTTTACCAGATACGGAGAAGGCATTAACCACTTTGCCGCGCATCCCTTTGTATTTATAAAGGTAATGTACGAGTAATAAGATGATGTGGTGAGAATCAACAAAATTGCCTTTGGCATCGTATAAGCCAATTCGATCGGCATCTCCATCGTTGGCAATTCCAAGATCAATATCGCCAGATGATTTAATCAAATTGGAAAAGACTTTTAGATTTTTGTGGATAGGTTCGGGAGCCTGTCCTCTAAAGGAAGGATTAATATCACAATGTAAAAATACAGCATCTGGAAATAAGCGTCTCATAACATCTTGGCCTGCACCATACATGGCATCATAAGCAATCTTTATTCCTGAGTTGCGAATGGCGTCCAAGTCAAAATTTTTCTCAACTTGTTTGATATACATGCCTTCTAAGTCAACATATTTTAGTAACCCTTCCTGTTGATACGCTTCTAATGATTTACTGGGAATTGCTACTTTATTAGGAATGAGTTCTTCGACTTCTTTGATAGCAGCAGGACTCGCAGGGCCTCCAAAGTGTGCTTTGAGTTTATAGCCATTATAAGAAGGAGGATTGTGACTAGCCGTAATGACTATACCTGCATTCGTTCCTAATTGTAAGGTGCCTAATGACACCATAGGAGTAGAGGCAAACTTATCAGCTACATACACTTTTATACCACGTTCACAAAGCACTTTAATCGTTACCTCTGTAAACATTTTTCCGCCAAAACGACAGTCATGTCCTATTACTACACTTGGTTGTTCATGGTGACGATTTAGCCAAGCAGCTGTTCCTGCCGATATTCGTGCTACATTTTCATTGGTATAAGTATCTGCAATAATGGCTCTCCAGCCATCTGTTCCAAATTTGATCTTTGTCATAAGGTTTAGTTTTTAGGCTGCAAAAATAAGAAAAGCCCCCATTATTTGGTCGTTTTTTCTACAAAAGCCTTTGAAATAGAAACAAAATATGTGAATCCTATTACACAACATTACTTGGCCTGTTCATCCACTTCCAAAAAATAAATCCTCCTACACTATAAGCAAATACATCGAGAGGATCGGCAATATATTTGGGGGTGTAGTAATAGGGAAGGTAGACTTCAAAATAAAGGCTACAAGCAATGATGGCAATGATAATGTGTGCGACATGAAAGGTATAAGTAGGATCGCGAAAAACTAAATTGCGTTGCAAAAATAAAAGAATGGGAAGTAATACCAGCATACAAAGCAAATCGTCGAGATAGGCATGGAGGTAGGGGAGATGGAATAAGAAATAACGTTCCAGAACTTGATTCGTGATAAATAATACAACTGCAAGGATAAAAAGGGGATGTTGAAGGGGGGAGAAATACATGCTAATTGTTTATCCAGCTACCATCGAAATTAACCACAACATAAACGATAAAAAGGTCATGTAAATAATTTGGGCAACTTGAATAATGCGTTTCCCTATTTTGATGAGGAATGGGTCATCAGGATGAATATCAATCAAGATGAGGGTAAATTTGTCTTTTTCTCGCGCCGCTGCTGCTTTTACTCGTTCTTCTTCTAAAATACCCCCACAATGGTTGCAAAACATTTTATTCCCATCAGTCCATTTTGCACATTTATCACATTTGATCTCCGCTTTTATAGTCTTTGACATGGCTACTAATTACTAAAGTAAATGAGGATAAAATGACTGGGCTACAAAGTTAATCTAAATTTGACTGTCTATCAAGTATGAGATCGCTTCACGCGCTATGCACACAATATAGCAACCTATTTCTGTAACAAGTCAGGAGAAATGTTATATAATTGTTCTTTCTGTTTACTATATCCAAAACTTGTTTTAGGAAGTCGCTGTTTAAGATGTCTCATCACTTCCCAAATAGCAGATTCAGGCATATAGAGTACAATTTTGTCATAATTATGAAGGTGAATATGCAAGGAACAAAACTGAAACATACGAAGCCCAAAAGGAGTGCTTTCTACCTTATAATAATAAATCCAAATAACCTTTTCAGGCTCTTTCAATAAAAGATTTACAACGCGTTGTTTATACGAATCATAACGAGCTAGTCCACTTAGGCAAAGGTAGAACCCTGCAAAGCTAATAAGCAAACCCGTTAAAGAAATAAGAAAACTGGTTTTGTGATAAAGCAAACTTGTTTGCGCGCAATAAATAATCAATACAGCGATTGAAAGCAAAATCATACCTATGATTAGCTTTAAATTGCGATTTTGACGAATTGCTTGTTCTATCAATTGTAAATCTAAAGACGAATTATTCATAATTGATCAGAGCCACTCATACAGTAGAAGTAGATGGCTGTTGACGCTGTCGATAAAGTAAAAAGATACTCAGCAGGATGCCGCCTAAAAACATAAAGATGGCGATCTTTTGGGCTTGAGATAACGAAAAACCTAAGAAATTACTACGGTCATTTACGCGAATCATTTCAATAAAAAATCGTTCGATACCATTTAATATCAAATAACCTGCAAAAACCAACCCCGGTATTTTAAAAGAGTTACGCACCAAAATCAAAAGTCCTAATATGCCCATTCCCATCAAAAATTCGTAAACAGAAGTAGGAAAAACAGGAGCAGCTAACTCTCTGCAAAACTCACCTACACAATCGGGTATTTGTACCGTACCTGCACTAATAACATTGTTGGGATAAGTGTAGGCCCACATCCAATCAGGTAAAAAGGACAACCAATGAGTCGTTGCCTGTTCATTCACAATTCCCCAATCACCATCTCCCGAAAAATGACAACCCAAACGCCCTACCGCATAACCAACAATCACACCCAATGCGCCTACATCTGCAAAATGCCCCAATGGAATTTTTAAGCGTTGCGTATAAACAATCAGTGCTAAGGCCGCACAAATTAGACCGCCATAAAATGTTAAGCCACTAAACGATAACAAGGATTCAAGCGGATGCGCTAAAAAACTCTCTGGGTCACCAATCCAAGTAAAAATCTTCGCCCCCAAAATACCTGTTATCGCTGCAATAACAATCATGTCTCCCAAGCGATCACTCGGATAAATAGTGCGTTTTTGTAACTTGGGCTCAGGTAAACGTTGTGACTGCTTTTCATAATAATGCAAACCCGCAAAAATGATAGAAAAAATAAGCCCACCAACAACACTGCCTTCAAAATTAAGTAAAAAATCCTCTGGACGATTACTAAAAGCCACCCAGTTAGATACCATATACACCAATTTGTATCCAACCAAAAAGCCAAAAAAGGCATTCAAAAATAAGTCAACTGGCCGAGCTGCCTCTCCTATCTTCTCTTCCTTAATCATGCCTTGCAATAAACCTTGTTGTTCCAATCTGCGAAAACCACGATAAGAAATCCAACCAGCCAAGAAAAATGCAAGAGCTAAGAAAAAACCAAAAGTACGAACAGGTAAGGGAAGGTGAATCCCAAAAAAATCTTCCAGAAAAAAAGAAACAGTTGGATACATAAGCTAGATAAGTAAACAGTCGAATGATGTAATAATAAAATCAATAAACTTGATCGTAGAAACCAAATTAACATAAATTAATCTGATCGTAAAATCAAAACAGCTTCTAAAACGCTTTCCCGCAAAGATAAGTTTATTTTACCATTCTAATAGAAGCTAAGTAAGGAAGCACATAAAGAAAAAAAAGGATAAATATTTTGAAAATAAATCCGTGAATACTATGAATTTATGTCATAGCTTTGTAACTTTAAAAACCTTCAAAAAAAGAAGCCCCTCTTTGAAAATAAGTAAAGAAACCTATAAGCTCCAATTTTCCCCTTAAATAGGTTCCAATAGATTGATTATTGACTTCTTCATAGCCATCAAAATTTCCTCGCATGAAACTCAAACACTTGTTTCTATCACTAGCAATAGTGGTGACAATTGTACTAGCTAATCATCAATTGATAGGCTTCTCAATGATCCCCAATAGCTCCTTTGCAAACTCGCTTTTCGAATCACAAGGAGACACTACCCTTTATGTCGATACCGTAGCTATTCAAGGGATAGATGCTGTTGTTAGTAGAGTATTAGTAAAACAAGAACTAGAAGAAGAAGATGACATTATTTTAGATGGTTCATTCGCTGTCAAACGCCAAACCCGTACCGAATATCATATCTTAGCTAGTGATACCTTTTTACTCAATTTTGATGATGGCGAAATTGTTGCTATAAGTCGCTGTCGTACAGTCAAATGTCTTATCGAACGCTCCCGACAAAGAGATGCAGAACTCGCTAAATTAGAAGAAACCCAAACCAATGAAGTAAACGACGAAACAATCACTGCCTCCCTCGCAACCGTAGGTATGACAGAAAAAAATAGTGAAAAAAGTCATGCTACTGTCAAGGATAAGAAGGGTGAGCTTGAACATACCTCCCCCAAGCCCCAAACAACAGCCATACTAGCAGATGCCGAATCGTATGAACAAATAAAACAAAAGGTCTTTCAGGTTAGAACAGCCTATGCAAACTCCTACAAAAAAACAAGTGATTCCAAAGAAAAACAACAACTACTTAACAATAGTGCCGAATTTTTAGAAGAGGTTATCGGAAAATCACTCTCAAAACAATGGAAAGGAAAAGGAGGTGATGTAATGGGTTTCAAAAAGAAACACGATCAAACAAAAGTATGGTCTAACTTTTTTATCGCGTCCATATTAGAAGATGCCGGATTTAAAATCAATAAATATAAATTTGCGGCACAACCTGCCCAAAAAATCGTACAGTCACTCTGTGCCAAACAAATGATCTCTAATGTGAATACAGTACAGTCAATCAAAAATTATACAGATCATCATGGAAAAGGGGTGTACCTCATCGCTTTCGACGAATCACTAGGTATCCTACACAATGATGGCTTCCGTAAAGATGTTATTCACGTCGCCAAATATCAAAATGACCGAGTCGTGCGTATCCCACTCAATATGGCCGCCAATTTTTCCAAAGCTTCCAACTTCTCTGTCGGAAAACTTAGTGGCAATCCAAGCATTTTATATACATGGCTCAATCATAAAAAACTACGCTAAATGAACCCAATCACCCCATCATCCAATCATTATTAATTGGGCGTGCCGTGTATAAAAAAGAAGCGCAATCATTTGCTACTTGCTCCCGCCAGCGTCCTCGCTGGTGACCGCAAGTAGCAAATGACTGCGCTTTTTTTATACACGTCGGGCTATCCGTTTGTAGTTGCTTCATAGCCACTTGTGCTG
>JAHDCM010000202.1 GCA_020629895.1 Bacteroidota bacterium | reverse complement strand
TGGATGATTGGGTGAATGGATGATTGGGTGAATGGATGATTGGGTGAATGAATGAAATTAGTGAATTTCGATTTCGAAGGGAATACGTGCTTGAATGCCTTGCATCTCACTAAGTTGTTTGAGTTGTTGATATTGGTGGTAAAAAGGCCCTAATTCCTCTTTGATAGCATCTGTTTTTGCTGATTCGCCGAGCGATTTTAGTAGCTTTTCAATTGGTTTTTCACGTTTTGGATAATTATAAATGCGGTAATCACCTTCTTCAAATCCTGCCATTTGTGCAGCAATATCTACGGCATCTTCTAGTCCTCCAATTACATCTACTAAACCGTGTTTTTTGGCTTGTGTACCTGTCCAAACACGCCCTTGAGCGACTTCGTGTACGGAGCTTTTGGGCAATGCTCGTCCGTTGGCAACTCGTTGTAGGAAGACATCATAAATTTCGTCAACACCTTGTTGGATGATAGCTTTTTCTTCTTCTTTGAGTGAACGGTCGAGAATGGGTGAACTTGGAAAATCAGAAAAAGAGGTTGTTTTAACAGTATCAAAAGTGATGCCTAGCTTATTGTTATAGAATTTTTCCATATTGGCAAGCATCCCGAATACACCAATAGAGCCAGTAATGGTATTTTCTTCGGCAAGGATGGTATCGGCATTACAGCTGATGTAGTAGCCTCCTGAAGCGGCCACATTTCCCATAGAGGCAACGACAGGAATGCCTGCTTCGCGAGCAAGTTTGAGTTCTCGCCACATAATATCGGAAGCTAAGGCACTACCTCCACCAGAGTTGACTCGTAATACAATGGCTTTGGTTTTATCATCTCTACGTACTTTGCGGATTACTTCAGCAAATCGGTCGCCTCCAATGCTAGTATCGTCTCCTTTGCCATCTACAATGCTTCCTTCGGCATAGATAACAGCGATGCGATTACTACGATCTCCTTTTTTGTCTTCTCCTTTTACTTTGTTGTATTTGGAAATAGAAACGGCACTAATTTTATCATCTTCGTCGATGCCTAGTTTTTCGCGTAAAATATCGTGTACTTGATCGAGGTATAAGGTATCATCGACTACTTTGTACTGTACTGCGTCGCCAGAAGTACGAACTAGTAATTGATCCATGATATTGGTAAATTCGGAATCGCTCATATTGCGTGATTTGGCAACGGTTGCGATATATTTATCATTGACATCGTTGAGTAGTTCTTGTGTTTGTAGGCGGTTGTATTCGCTCATTTTTTCGAGACGAAATGGTTCGGTAGCACTTTTAAAGTTACCTGCATAGAAGATTTGTGGTTCTATTTCGAGGCGATCAAGTGCGTTTTTGAAAAACATAAGGGTAGAACCTAATCCTTTTAGTTCTACAAGTCCTTGTGGGTTGATGTAAATTTCGTCGGCTACCGATCCCATGTAGTAGGCTTTTTGGGTCATCACACTACCGTAAGCAACGATAAATTTTCCTGCTTCTTTGAAGGCTTCTAATTCTTGTCGAACTTCGTCCATTTGAGCAAAACCTAATGGCATTCCGCTAAGACTGAGATAGATACCTTTGATGTTATCGTCTTTGGCTGCTTTTTGGATATTCCCGATGACATCTTTGAGTCCCAACTTGGCTTCTTGGATAGGGTTGAGTAAGTTGTCAGGATTAAAGCCTCCTTCTTCTCCTCGATCAGACATAGCTTCATTGAGCGATATTTTGAGGAGTGAATTAGGCTTAATGGTTACAGAGCTTTCTTTGGAAGCACTCATGGCGATGCCCATGAAAATGAGAAAGCCTAGAAAGAAAAATAAGAATAGCCCGATAATGGTAGCTAATACGTACTTGAGGAATTGCATGTTGATTTATTTACTCGATAATTCTAAATTACAACAAATTTAATTCATTGTTACTGCATAAGTAGCCTAAAGGATATAATAATTACAGATAAGGTGGTAAATTGTTCTTTTTTGTTGAAAAATATAGGAGTGCTAGTAAAATTTGCCGTTACTTTGTCATCGTCAACCGTTCAATCGAAATTTGTTATATGGAGCAAAGCTATCTTTTGTTGGGTAGTAATTTAGGAGCTAGGAGATACTATTTACAGATAGCTCAATATTTGTTGGGTACGCGAGTGGGATGCATTACGGGTTGTTCGTCTTTTTATGAAACAGCGGCTTGGGGCTTAGAAGATCAGCATCCATTTTTAAATCAGGTATTGGAGATCGAGACTCCCTTGTCTCCTATTCAGTTATTAACTACTTGTTTGGCTATTGAGCAGGAAATAGGACGTGTTCGACATGAGAAGTGGGGTGCGCGAGTAATAGATATAGACCTTTTATTTTATGGCGATCAGGTTGTTGATACAGCACTATTACAAGTGCCACATCCACGTATTCAGGAACGACGTTTTACATTGGTTCCGTTAGTTGAGTTGTGTCCTAACAAACAACACCCCCTACTTCATAAAAACATTCGCTTATTGTTGGCAGAATGCCCAGACAAGTTGTGGGTCAGTAAGGTGTCTGGTTAGTTTCATCTTTCTTCCAGAACTTCATACGTTCTAAAAATTTCTTTTCTTTTTTAGGTGCTGTTTTTTGATAATATTGTTGTCTTCTAAAATTATCGTAGTATAGCCCATCCACTTTCCCTTCTCGGTCGAGGTGAAAGATCAGTCTAATTTTCTTTTTGAGGTTCACCAGACTTCTAGGACTTTCACGATCAAGCTTTTCGCCTTTAAAGGTACTAAAAGCTCCTCCTTTTAAAATCCACTCTCCTTCTTTATCCTTTCTGATATTGAATCGTTGTCCATCCTTATTGATATAATCACCAATAAATGCCAAACTATCAATAGTGGCATGAAGTGGTAGCTCACAAGTCGTCTCACAGGTATTGATAAGGCGAGAAAGGCGCATCATCATGGTCATCCATTTCACATCTTCCTTTCCGTATCCTTGTCGGACAATGATTACATCGGTTTGTGGATCTACAAAGATGTATTGCCCTTCAAAACCAGTAGCATAAAATTGTTGGGTATCATAAATATTATCGACTACGTATTGATCATTGAACCACCAGCCTGTGGAATAGCCCCACCAGCCTCCACCATCTTCGGAAACAGTGGTACTCTTGGTGACCCATTCGAGCGGTATGATTTGTTCTCCATTCCAATTTCCGTTATTGAGAAATAAGCGTCCTATTTTGGCTAGGTCGCGTGCGCAAACCGCCATTCCACCATATACACGAGGATTTTTCTTCTTATCATGTGTAATCAGTGCAGGAAACTCCATGCCGAGTGGCTCCCAAAGTGATTGTTGCATGTAAGCAGCAACAGTGGTATCAATTGCTTTTTCTAAACAAATACCTAATACTTGAGTATCCATTGATTTATAAGCGAAACGAGTGCCTGGTTCGTGCCGCAATTTAACGCGGTTAGCAATGTACTTTTTCACGTCACCATTATAATACGCCATTCCTAATCGCAGCACTCGCTCTTGGTCTTCGTGATTGAGTCCAGAGGTCATTTGTAGGAGATGTTCGAGGGTAATCTCTCTTCTTTGATCCTTTGCAAATGGCCCAAAGTATTCTACTACTTTTTGATCCACATCTTTGATATGTCCATCTCGGATGGCAATTCCTACAAGGGCTGTGGTAATTGCTTTTGAGATAGAAAACACGATAGATGGTTGATTTTCGAAGTAACCGTTGAAGTAATTTTGGTAAAGAATACTATCGTTGCGAATGACTAAAAAGGCGGTCGTTTTCGATTTTATAAGGAATTCTTCTAGGGAATAATATTCTTGTAAAAAGGTATTTTCTACCCAATCATTAATAGGTGGTAGTTGATTGATTTTGGTTTCGGCAAATTTAAATGGCTGTTGGGAAGGCATTACGGTATCTGCTTTGAACAGTTTCCAATCATCAATGGTAGGACGATTGTGCCATAGCATTTTCGCGGTGGTACATCCTGAAAAGGTAATTAATAAGAAGGTCAGTATGAATAAGCTTATTTTCATTCAGAAATACATTAATTTATAAAACAAGCAAATCTAATCCTTTTTTTCACCACCTACATCTTCATTCTACCAATAGACATTGTTAGCCTATTAACACTCCTTATGTTTAAATAAGGTATTGATTTTGTAGGTGCAAAATTGGTTCCAATGATTGGATGGATTGTAAATGATGTTCTTGGTTCAATATTGCGGCTTTTCAGCAACTAATTAGGTAGATTGCCTGTTAGTATGACAATATATTATCTAAAAGCTAGGTACTAGATACTTTTTTTTGCAATTTTGCAGTTTGAGAGGCTGTAATCGTCTTATTTGACGTTGTAAAATCCTGATCAAAGAAATTACATTTAATATAAACAATTAGACCTCCATGCAATCATTGGAATTATTTTTATTATTAATTAGTGCTAACAAAATACTTTCAACTATCATTATGGTTGCTCAATTGATATTGGGCTTATCTTTATTGGTTTTTGTACATGAGTTGGGTCACTTTTTGGCTGCTAAGTATTTTGGAATGCGTGTTCCCAAATTTTATATCTTTTTTGATGCTTGGGGCAAAAAAATATGGAGTAAAAAAGTTGGGGAGACCGAATATGGGATTGGCTGGTTGCCTTTGGGAGGCTATGTACAAATATCAGGAATGATTGACGAAACTCAAGATGCGGCTTCTTTGAGTAAAGAGCCAGAACCGTGGGAGTTTCGGTCTAAGCCTGCTTGGCAACGCTTTATTGTAATGATTGGCGGGATTGTGATGAATATCATTACAGGTATTTTGATTTATATGATGTTTTTAACCGTCTTCCAAAAACAGTATATTCCTTTGGAGGAAGTGAACAAACATGGCGTTTATGCCCATAAATCGGCAGAGCATATCGGCATAAAGACGGGAGATAAAATCATTTCTATTGATGGAAAAACGCCTACTCGATTTAAGGAAGCGAGAGGATTGGCGATGTTTTTAGGAGAAAAAGTCATTGTAGAAAGAGATGGTCAACAATTAGAATTAGATATCCCCGAAGATTTTCACCGCTATCTCCAAACACAGGTAATTAGTCCGATGTATGAGGCAGTGAAGGTAGCTGATGTAGCTCCTGATAGCCATGCGTCTGCTTCAGGACTTCAAAAAGGAGACCGTTTGATGGCAGTTGACCAAACAGAGATAACCCGTTATAGTGACTTACAAGAGTCGCTACAAGCTAAGAAAGGCGGAGAAGTAGCCTTGCAAGTAGAACGAGATGGAGGAATGGTTAATTTAACCTCCAAAGTAGATACCGCTGGAAAATTGGGCTTTTACCCAGATGTGAGTTACCCTTATGAAATGGGTGAATATAACTGGCTTAACTCTATTGGTTATAGTATCAAAGATGGATATAATCTCATTGCCACTCAAGTAGTAGCGATAGGTATGTTGTTTACCGGTCAGTTGCCAGTAAGTGAGTCGCTAACTAGTCCAATTGGGATTGCTGCAATATATGGCCCCACTTGGGATTGGGGACATTTTTGGTTTATTACAGGTATTTTATCCTTTATTCTTGCCTTCATGAATATATTACCCATCCCTGCACTAGATGGTGGACACATGGTATTTTTGTTGTACGAAATGATTACTGGCCGAAAGCTGAGTGATGAGTTTTTGGAGAAAGCACAGACGGTTGGCGTGATTATTTTGTTGGGCTTAATGGTGTTTGCTTTTGGAAATGATATTTATAAGTTTTTTATTAAATAGACCGCTTCAATTATTCAGTCATTCGCTTTATATTATTAGATGAAAGGCTTATCTTTGCAGCCTCAATCAAAAGAAATAAACAATGAACGCATTTCAAACAGAGATTGTAGTTCCCAATGATCGAGTTGGACCTAGTGGATTTTTTAAGGTAGTGCTACCTGTCCTTTTCTTGACAATTTTAGTAGCTTTTACACGTGGTTATTATCCACAGAATGGATATGATGTGCCACCCTTGCTCAATATCTTGCTAATCTTGATGTTGATTGTATTGCCTATCATTATGTTGTTTTCTTGGTATCATAATATTTACCAAAAATCAGGACGTTTGGCAGTATCAGAAGACGAGTTAGCGTATGAGTGGGAAGGGCAACATAAGAAGCATTTTCCTATTGAGAAACTGGAAGAGGTAAATATCACTTATGATGGTTATGCAGGTGGCCCTACAACAGGAAATGACAATGTCATCTCTTTCGTTAGTGAAGGGAAAACGCATAGTTTTAACTTCCGTTTAGATTCACAAGAGAAAGCAGAGGAAATGGGAGATGTAATTAAGAAGTGGTATGAAAAGGGAGTAAAGATTAAGGAACAAGATACGGATGGTACTCGTCGTTATTTGATGTTGTACGATGTGCCTAAAACATCTTTTGTAGCTTAATCATTGCGCCAATGCCGCTTGACCAATCACCCGATTATTTTAGTTGTTTTGATTTAGCTCCGACCTTTTCGTTGGATGCAAAACAGCTAAAAAAGCGGTTCCATCGTAAAAGTAGGGCTTTTCATCCCGATTTTTTTACACAAGCTGATGCCGCTGCTCAAGAGGAAGCCTTACAAATGTCTACTTTCATTAATACGGCTTATGAAACACTTTCGAACTTTGATACTCGTATGAAGTATGTATTGGAGTTGAAAGGTATGATACAGGAAAATGAAAAATATGCCCTCTCTCCCCTATTTTTGATGGAGATGATGGAATTGAATGAGGAGGTGATGGAATTGCAGTTTGATCCTGTACCTGCAAAGGTAAGTGATTTGCAAAAGCGAGTACAAGCAAAGGAAGCAAGTTTGTTGCAGGTATTAGAACCTACTTTAACCGCTTTTGAAACACAAAATGAAGCAGAACAGCTCGAATCATTGCAGTTGGTAAAAGATTTTTTTTATAAAAAGCGTTATTTGTTGCGCTTGTTAGAATCTTTAGATAAATTTGTAGCCTGATGCCCAGATGGCGGAATTGGTAGACGCGCTGGTCTCAAACACCAGTGAGGGAAACCTCGTGCCGGTTCGACCCCGGCTCTGGGCACACTTTACATACAGACGCTTTTGTAAATCAACGATTTATGAAAGCGTTTTTTTATT
>JAHDCM010000201.1 GCA_020629895.1 Bacteroidota bacterium | reverse complement strand
AACTTTCTAGTCCTGCCATTAATAAGTTTATAGAACGGGCGCGCAATCCTTTTTTGTTCAAATTGTATTTGCTTGCTAAATTACCTATGGCGTTTCTTGCACGTTTACAAATAGAGAGTCTTGATCCACAACAAGCAAAGGTGAGTGTGCCTCATGGATGGATTAATCAAAATCCATTTCAATCTACCTATTTTGCTGTATTGAGTATGGCTGCTGAAATGTCTACGGGCATACTAGGAACAATGGCTATTTCTAACACAGAGGCTCCTATCTCGATGTTGATTGTGGATATGGAATCTTCCTTTAGTAAAAAGGCGACTGATCTAACTACTTTTCACTGTGAGAATGGGGATTTATTTTTTAGTGCCGTTGAGCAGACTTTACAAACAGGAGAAGCGGTAGAGGTGACTGCCTATACGATTGGACGTAATAAAGCGGGCGTGGAGGTGGCTAGGGCTAGGTACACTTGGTCAATTAAACGGAAGGATACCAAATTGATAGAGACCTCGCACGATCTACCGCGTGAGGGATAGTAGTGGTAGCTTGGTGAAATAGCCGCTTTGTGAAGCAAGGACTAGTGGGGCTGACAGCGGAAGACACCACTAGAACTATGCTGAACTAGTGGCTATGAAGCAACTACAAACGAATAGCCCGACCTTTTTTCGCCTCGTGCCTGTCGATGCGTGGACGCATCGACAGGCGAGGCGAAAAAAGGACACGCCCAATTAATGGTGATTGGATGATTGGGTGATTGGATGACGGTGATTGGATGACGGTGATTGGATGACTGCGTGATTGGATGATTGGATATAGGTGACTTAAAAACTGGATATACCTAGCCGATAGCTATCTAAACCAAAGCCCATAATAGAGCCTTTGCAGACGGGACTGACGAAAGATTGGTGCCGAAATGATTCGCGGGCATGTGGGTTGGAAATGTGAACCTCGATGACGGGTGTGGTGATACTTGCAATGGCATCTCTTAGGGCAACAGAGGTGTGGGTGTATCCGCCAGGATTGAAGACGATTCCCTCGTAGGAAAAACCGACTTCATGTAGTTTGTTGATGAGTTCGCCTTCGATATTGGATTGGTAGTATTCTAGTGTGTGTTGAGGAAATTGCGCTTGGAGTATTTGGAAGTAATCTTCAAAAGTTTGACTACCATAAATTTCGGGTTCTCGTGTACCTAATAGATTGAGATTGGGGCCGTTTAGTATCAGTATTTTCATGGATCTATTTTTATATGAATTGGAGCAGTTATATCGAGTCGTTTAAGCATTATTTGTCCTTAGAACGTTCGCTTTCGGAGCATACGATTGCTGCTTATTTGCGGGATGTGGGCAAATTTAATGAATACTTGGCTAAAGAAACACCTGGTTTGTTACTTAGTGGGGTGGCAACGAAGCATTGTGAAGGTTTTTTGGAATCTTTGGGTAAAATGGGGATTAGTATTGCTTCACAGGCACGTATTTTATCAGGTCTAAAGGCTTTTTTTAAGTATTTATTATTTGAGGCGGTGATTGAAAAAAATCCGATTGAGTTGATAGAGGCTCCGCGTTATCATCGCAAAATACCTGTGGTTCTTTCAGTAAAGGAGGTCGATAAGATGTTGGCGAGCTTTGACCAAAGTCTTCCAGAAGGCGTGCGAAATAAGGCGATTTTAGAGACCTTGTATGCGTCGGGTTTGCGGGTATCGGAAGTGATTGATTTGAAGCTTTCGGAATTGTATTTTGAGGTGGGTTTTATTCGGGTGATTGGCAAAGGAAATAAAGAACGGATTGTGCCGATTAATCAGGCAGCGATGAAGCAGATTACAATTTATGTAGAAGAGGTGCGTCGGCTTGGAAAAATTAATAAAGGAAAGGAAGATTTTGTGTTTTTAAATCGTAGGGGAAACCCGTTGAGTCGGGTGATGGTATTTTATATTGTAAAGGATGCTGCTAAAAATGCGGGGGTGGATAAAACGATTAGTCCGCATACCTTTCGGCATTCATTTGCGACGCATTTGTATGAGCGTGGTGCTGATTTGCGAGCGATTCAGGATATGTTGGGGCATGAGTCGATCACCACAACAGAGATTTATTCGAAGGTGGATAATCGGTATTTACGAGATGCGATGATTCAGTTTCATCCGCGATTTGGGGCGTAGGAGAAAATCCAGGCACCCTTTAAAAAGTCGTATAAAATTTTACTTGCCAGCCCCATTTTCTGATTGCTTCTCTATTTCGTTGGGTCAATCGCCATACTAGGTCAAAGCCTAGTACTTTAAATACATTTTCGACTCCTACGGCTGTTTCGGCATAGACTCCAGCAAGTGGGCTTAACCCGCTAGGTAGCAAGATCAGTTTTTCATTGTTTGGTTTCATTGCACCTGCTACCATTTTAAAGCGGACTAGGCTTCGCCATTTCAGACGATTGATCAGTGGTACCGCATTGAGAATGAGTCCGTCAAATTGATGGTTGAACCATAAAAAAGCGTATTGGTCGCTTACAAACTCGAAAGGTTTCATTAGTGCGAAGGTTTGGTAATTGTAGACTATTGAGTTGTTGCCTTTGTGAATTTCGAGGAAGGTGTAAGGCACTGCTCCAATTATTTTTTCTCCACCTATCCAATATCGAGAATAGCCAAAGCGATTGGCAAATTCTTGTTGAATGGTGAATTTTAGTTTGTGGTAGGTATTTGTTTGATCTAGTATTTGATTGCGTCCAATGGTATAGTCAAATTTGAGTGTAGGGTAATTGAATAGGACGGGAGCTCTCGAAAAGGGATATTCAATGTATTTTTGTTGATGTCCCCAAGTAGTTTGTATTTTCAATTCGGTAGCGGCAATTTTATCTACCTCAACGCTCTCATCAGCATTATTGGGATCGGTGTACTTAAAGTCGTAAAATCCTGGTTGGGCATAAATGATGCGGTGTAATAGGGAGGCTTGGTTGCTAAGTCCACGAATCCATTCGCGTTCGTAAAACAAATAGGCTCTACGCTCGAATAGTAAACCACTTACATCGCCGCCATTCATGATCGAAGAAGCAATGTTATCGTGTGTAAATAAAGATTCGTCAAAACTTACACTTCTTAAATCATAGGCATAATCCCCTCCTAGTATATGCCATCGTTTATTCACCCTTTTGAGATGTTTTCTAAAACCTAGTTGGTATTTCCATGTTTTATCTCTGGTTCCATAGGCTGCATAGCCTTCAAGTCGAAATTTTTTGCTGAGTTTTTCATTAGTAATTCCTCCGAAACGGAATCGCGGCCCTTCGATATCATTCCAACTATAAAATTTATAGGCCCGTCTAAAATCGAAAATACCAACATGAAAACTGGCAGAAGTAAATAAACGCAAGCCCCAACTATACCATTTATAAGCCTTAACGGACTTCACCGTATCTACCATTTTGTAAATATTGCTTTCTGTATCACTCAACTGTTCGTGTCGTGCTTCTAGCCAATAGTCCTCTGTTTTTGTGGTGGCATCTAGGGCAATTTCCTCTGTTTCTCCGCTAAAAAATTGGGGATCAATCGGCTCATTGATCTTTATTTTACTTCGATTTACCGTATTAATAAGACGCAGGCTGGCGTGTCGATTATTGCCTGTTACATTAAAATTGGTGACGAGTTTTTCTTGTTGTTTCAACCAGTATTTTTGTTGGTGAAATACATAAGTTGCAGACAATTTTAAAGAGGCAACATAATTGAGGTTGATTTTATCCACAATATCCAATTCTACCTCCTTGATAGCTGCTGTTTCGTCATGAATCCAAGCATGTCCTACAAAAGCTAAATCCTGTTTTCTTCTAGCTACAAATTCGAGTTTATAACACCATTCACCATCAATGTGTGTACTATCTGTTAAAAAATAGCGGTAGGTCGTTCTGGCACCATCCGCAAAGGGGCTGATAAAGCTTTTTTCAGCAAGGGGGATAACATTTTCATAGATATTCAAATCGACCATTAGCTGATCGGCAATTTCATCGTAATTGAAGTCATCAATTCCTGAAATACGCTTTGCTTTGATCTTTTCCTTTGTTTTTTTGGGCTGTTTTTGGAAATAGATATCCGATATTTTTTCCTTAAATAAAACGGCTAGATATGCTCGTCCATCTTCGGTAGTATCAATATTTTCAAAAATAAAGTCGAATGGTTTTAAGAGGCGACGTTGGGTGAGTTTCTCTTTAAAATTAAACAGGTCGATTTCTGATTTTTGATACCGTTCAAACTGGTAGGTATCGTAATTATTAGGTTTATTTCGTTCTTTCGCTTTGATCACTCGTCGAAATAAGCGAATAGCTAAGGTATCTTTGGGTACGCGTTTACGTTGGCGCACCGTGAACACTTCTAGCTCTCTAGAAGCTGAAACAAGTTCGATTTTTACTTCTTGTATTTCTCCTTGCTGAATAGGGACGACTTGATCTTCGTAGCCCAAAAAGGAAATGGTAAGCGATGCTACTGGCTCATCGGTAAGTAAGCTAAATGCTCCATTGATATCAGTAGTTGTACCAGTTGTTGTACTAGTAAAAATCACACTCGCATAAGGTAGTGGCTCTTGTGAACGACTATCTACGATAATGCCTGTAACAACTGTTTGTGTTGATTGGGCAGAGCTATTAAAAACACTAAAAAGTAATAGCCATAAGATCGCTATCGCACGTAACTTATCCATAAAATTATATCCTACCGTTTCTACAAAGGTACGTAAAAGCAAGAGGAATATTCTTTTTAGAAGCTAAAGGAAACGCCTAAACTAGGTAAAATTGGTAATTGGTTGATGCGATCATAACGAATACGATCGAAGTAGAAAATATTTTTGCGATCATATACATTGGTTACACTAGCTGTCACATTCATTTTTGTATTTAGCCCCAAAACAAAGCTTTTCTTAATAGAGGCATCCAAACGATGATAATAAGGGAGACGACCACCATTGATTTCATCGGCATAAATTACTCCTAACTCTCCATTTTGCGAAATATAATCGACATCAATGCCTTGTGTAAAATCGAGGCTTTCAAAAAATCCTTGTGTTTTGGTAAAAGGGAATCCTGATCCTAAATTCCAACGGACACTCGCTTCCCAATCGGAGTTTTTACCAAAGTTATAACTCGCCAAGAAATTCATGTTATGGCGTCGATCAAAGTGAGGCGGATAAATTTGATTTCCATCATTCCGATTCACAAAACCAAGCGAGTACACTCCCCATAAGTAAAGGTCTTTTACATCGTATTTCAACACGACATCAAAACCATAAGCGGCTCCTTCTTCAATGATATAGTTCGGGTCTTGGTTCGTGAGTTTATTACGATTTACATTTACTAGTTGCGTAAAGCCTTTATAATAGCCCTCCAAGTTGAGTTCTAATCCTTCGGTTAGGTCGGCTTCAATACCTGCTACCCCGTGAAATGCTCTTTGAAGGTTATTAGCTTCTTTCTCCCCATCAATATTGCGAAGTGTTGCTTCAGGAGAAGATAAGAAACCTGTAAATAGGTTTACTACATCTTGGTCAGACTTGGTACTGATAAAGTTCTGTGTGTATATACCCGCAGCCGCTTTTAAGCGAAAAAAGTTGTTGACATTATACTTTAAACCCAAACGAGGCTCGAAGGCAAAGGTAGGAAGGGAAGCATAATAATTAATACGGATACTAGGATCAACAATCAAACGGCTATTCATCAATTCGGTACGATATTTCAAGAAACCACCAATTTCGGTTGTAAACTGGTTTTCCTCAATTCGTAAACCAAGTGGGTTTACAAACTCAAATTCCGTAGAAAAACCACTCATATCAATTCCATACTTCAAATCACCTTTGGGATAGAAATAGCTAAAATTTACCCCTCCATTAAAACCGCCAATCGAACTAAAACGAGGTTGATCATCCGCTTCTACGAGTTGGAGATTATAATCTGAATATGAAAACTGTCCATCAATAATCATTTTCGACTGCCCTGGTACAAGGACAAACTGGCTACCAATTCCCCAACTATCCCATGAAAAATTCGATTGTTGTTGAAATCTGGCATTATCTCCATATCGAAATCCCGAAAGACTCATTTTACTACCATTACCAGTTACAAAAGAAGCCTTTCCGTATAAGTCAGTAAAGTTGTAAGGTAACTCGGCACCTTCAATATAGGAATAGAAAATTTTAGAACTTTGATCGAGGTAAGATGTTTTGGCAGACATAACAAAAGAAGCCGTTGTATTATCTTCTGCTCCTTCTTTTAGTTTGATAATCGGCCCTTCTAATACCACTTTCGATAAAAAGGGATTAGCAGATATTTTCCCTGCAACCCGTTTTTTGTTTCCTTCCCGTGTTTTTAGGTCAATAATCGCAGAAATACGCCCACTATGTTCGGCATTAAAACCTCCTGTCATCACCTCTACATTACTCAACAAATCGGTTTCAAACACCGAAAACAAACCGATAGAGTGAAAGGGATTATAAACCGTAATTCCGTCTAACATTACTTTCGTCTGAATTTGCGATCCCCCTCGAATATACAATTGTCCTCCCTGATCACCAGTCAAAATCACCCCCGGAAGCACCGTTAAATACTGCACTAAATCAGGCTCCCCCCCAATGGTCGGTATTTTCTGAATTTGCTGCGGACTAATATTAATGGTAGAAGTTCGCACTTCCGTTTTTTGCTCTTCCTTCTCCCCTTCTATCACTAGCGATTCTAAAAGTATAGCACTCTCTTCGATGTATAGTTTTTGATTAATGATTTGGTTGGCTTTGATGGTAATATTCACCTTTGTCGTATCATATCCCAAATAGGTACACTGTATTACATAATCGCCAGCAGGTACTCGGTTGATAGAGAAAAATCCATCTTGATTGGCTACTGACCCGTATGTTGTCCCTTCGAGAATCACATTGGCAAATAATACTGGCTCTCCTGATGTTTTGTCGTACACAAATCCACGCACATCTCCTGTTTGAGCGGCTACGGTCAATGCCATTAGCCAAAAGACGAGGACACAGGCTCCTATTTTAATATATTTCATGTTGGTGTTTTGAGTTTTCTTATTACATGTTATGAGACGACTTAGCGCGTCTTGATTTTTGATTTACCAAGTTAAGGCTTCGGGAGTTTCGTCGAA
>JAHDCM010000001.1:5216-38442 GCA_020629895.1 Bacteroidota bacterium | reverse complement strand
GTCCTTGTAATTGATATTTTAGAACGAGTTGCATGGCTTTGTTATATGTATTAAGGCAAAAAAATCCCTATCTTTTTCAAGATAGGGATTTTTTACAGAAACTAAGTTTCTTACAAAGAGGAGTTACTTAACGAAGTTTACGTTTGATTTCTATTTCTTCGTACCCTTCAATCATATCTCCTGCCTTAATATCGTTATAGTTTTTAAGTCCGATACCACACTCTTGTCCAGGCAGTACATCTTTCACGTCATCTTTAAAACGCTTCAAACTAGCAATCTCACCTGTATAGATCACAATACCATCTCTTAATAAACGGACTTTAGTATCTCTAGTTACCTTTCCTTCACTAACAAAACATCCAGCGATAGTACCTACACGTGTAATCTTGAAGACATCCTTCACCTCAATATTACATACAAAGCGTTCTTCAAACTTAGGTTCGAGCATTCCTTCCATTGCCGACTTAATTTCCTCAATGGCATCGTATATAATCGAATACATACGGATGTCAATGCTTTCTCCTTCTGCTTTTCTACGCGCATTTGGTGTTGGTCGCACTTGGAAACCGATAATAATTGCATCGGAGGCACTTGCGAGCAGTACATCTGACTCTTTGATTGCTCCTACTGATCGGTGAATGATACGCACTTGGATTTCTTCGGTAGACAGTTTGAGTAAGGAATCGGAAAGAGCTTCTACGGAACCATCTACATCTCCCTTTACGATAAGGTTTAGTTCTTTGAAGTTTCCTAAAGCCAATCGACGACCAATTTCATCAAGCGTAATATGCTTATTAGCACGTTGCTGCTGTTCTCGCATAATCTGCTCTCGCTTATTAGCCACTGCTCTTGCCTCTTGTTCAGAGTCCATCACACGCATTTTATCTCCAGCTTGTGGTGCGCCATTAAGCCCTAACACTAATACAGGTGTTGCTGGTCCTGCCTCTTTTACTTCCTGTCCTCTTTCATTATAAAGAGCTTTTACCTTACCACTATATTGCCCTGCTACGATCACATCTCCGACACTCATTGTACCAGTTTGCACGAGAACTGTTGTTACATACCCTCGTCCTTTATCAAGTGAGGCTTCCACTACGGTACCAACAGCGTTTCGATCAGGATTTGCTTTCAGCTCTAGCAATTCTGCTTCTAATAGAATCTTTTCTAGAAGCTCATCAATATTCAATCCTTGTTTCGCTGATATTTCTTGTGATTGATAGGTTCCTCCCCAGTCTTCTACCAAGAGGTTCATACTTGCTAATTCCTGTTTGATTTTTTCAGGATTAGCATCTGGCTTATCAATCTTGTTGATTGCAAAAATCATAGGTACATCTGCTGCCTGTGCGTGACTGATTGCCTCTTTTGTTTGCGGCATGATATTATCGTCAGCAGCAATCACAATTACGGCAACATCCGTTACTTTTGCCCCTCTCGCCCTCATTGCTGTAAAGGCTTCGTGACCTGGTGTATCAAGGAAAGTAATTTGTTTACCCGAATCTGTTGTTACCTCATAAGCACCGATATGCTGGGTAATTCCTCCAACCTCACCAGCTACTACATTCGCGCTCCTGATATAATCCAGTAAAGATGTTTTACCATGATCAACATGTCCCATAATGGTCACAATAGGAGAGCGATCTTTTAATTTTGCTGGATCATCCTCTTCCTCAATGATTTCATCATCTTGTTCGGTTACACTAATAAACTCTACTTCATATCCAAATTCCTCGGTTACCAATTCGATCAACTCAGCATCTAGTCGTTGATTGATAGAAACGATGATACCCAAGTTGAAACAAGTAGTAATAATTTGGGTAACCGATACCTCCATAATATTTGCCAACTCATTGGCAGAGATGAACTCTGTTACTTGAAGTAAACTCTTATCTTTTTGTTCTTCTTGACTTTGATTAGCAGCAGCGGCTTCTCGTCTTTGGCGTTTAAATTTGGCTCGATTCGTTTTACCTTTACCACCGCCACCTAATTTGGCCATGGTTGCTCTAATCTTATCTTGAATTTCCTTTTCTGATACTTGTAATTCTGGCTCTTTCTTTTTGTTGGCACCTCTTCGACGGTCATTATTACGTCCTCTACCTCTACTATTACGACGATCGCCTCCTCCAGATCTAGTGTTATTATTTCCTCCTGCACTTTTCTTCTCATCTCCTTTGTTGTTATTGTTATTTCGAGGAGGTCGGTTCGTGGCAGGCTTTACAATCCGTTTTCTACGACGTTTCTTTTTATCAGCAGCACTTTTCTCCTGTTTAGTCGGCAGTTCAATTTTACCAATTACTTTAGGCCCAGTAAGTTTAGGAGCCTTCACTCGTTTGAGTTCAGGAGTAGGAGTTGTTTCCCTCTGCTTTGTTGTTTTCGTCGCTTCAACTTTGGGAGCAGTTCTTTTGGGTTGCTCTTTTTTGGGAGGCGGCGTATTTTGTACTTGTTTCTTAGGGATTCTTTCTTTTTTCGGTGGCGGGGGTGGTGTAGTTATTTTTTTAGCCTCTACCACTTTATCTTCCTTCTTTACAGTTTCTTTTTTAGGTTTTTCTACTTTGGGAGCTTCTTGTTTTACCACCTCTTTTTTAGGAACGTCTTGTTTTACCACCTCTTTTTTAGGAGCTTCCTTTTGAACAGGTTTAGACAAGTCTATTTTACCAACCACCTTTGGTTTTTCCAATTCGGGTTTTTCCACAACCAGCAAGGGATCTTTCTTAGGTTCACTTTTCACCACAGGTACCTCAGCAACAGGTTGAGGTTGTGGTTCGTCAACCTTTTTCTCACTTGGTGCAACTATTTTATCAGGAGTAGCACTCTTAACAATAACAGGTTCTTCTTTGGCTGTTACTGGTTCTGGCTCAACTTTTGGTTCTGGCTCAACTTTCGGTTCATCGACTGGAGGCGGTGATATGCTTGGTGTCTTTTCTGCTTCAACTTTATTTCCTACTTCTACTACTTCAGACAAGATAGAGCTTTCCTTATCCTGATTGATTTCTTTATCAGGTAATGTAGTTTCTTTCTGTACGATAGATTGTTTAGTCGTAGTTGGGATCTCTTCCTTGAGTGGTACTGTTGCCGGTGGGACTTTATCTTTGTTAAGCTCCTGCGTTTTTACTTCGCTTTTCTCTTCCTCTTTTTTGGTAGAGTTTCTGAAGTTAATTTGCTCGGCTTGCTCTTTAAGAACGATTTGATCTTTAAAATCCTTCAGCAATACCTGATACATTTCAGGAGTCAGTTTTGTAGTAGGTTTGGCTTCTACTTTAAAACCTTTTTTCCTGAGATGTTCACAAATAGTATCAATTCCGACATTGATCTCCTTTGCTACTTTGACTAATCTAACTCCCTTTTTGGTGCCTGTCATGTAAGCTATTAATCTCTAGTTAAGTATTTGTTATTAAACTTTATTTATGGTAAAACCGAATATCTGTTCTTCTCAATAAAGCAAGAAGGCTACACAACTATTTGATTTTCCTTTCTTTTAAGTAAAGAGGAAAGAATAAATTGCCCAATCTAGCTGCCTTTTTGCTAACAATACTACGTTGAAAAGCCTCGCCAGAGCCTACGGCTATGCCTACGTTTTTCGCCTTGTCTTATTAGCAAATAGTCTAGCAATATTTGATCAATTTATTTTTTCATCTTTACTAATAAAATGCCAATGCATTTAAATTTATTTTGGGGCGCAACCCGTTGGGTCGGGCTATCCGTTTGTAGTTGTCTCATAGCTGCTAGTTCAGCATAATCCTAGCGGTGTCTTCCTTCGTCAGCCCCGCTAGTTTTTGCTTCACAAAAGCAGCTATTTCGTCAAGCTACCACTACTATCCCTTGCGCGATTTATTTATGCTATGTAATGAATGGCTAAAGAATAACTTGTCCCCATTACTTACTCATCAAATTCTGATCTAATCACTTTGATTACATCCTCAATGGTTTCTTCTTCTAGGTCAGACCTTCTAGCAAGTTCATCACGGTTCAACTCAAGCACACTTTTGGCGGTATCACATCCAATTCCTTTCAATACCTCAATGACCCATTGATCAATTTCATCAGAGAATTCGTCTAATTCGATGTCATACTCTTCATCTTCTTCTATTTCGCGGAAGACATCAATCTCATATTTGGTAAGTTTAGATGCGAGTCGAATATTTACTCCACCTTTACCAATTGCCTTAGAAACTTCTTCTGGTTTAAGATACGCTGACACCCTTTTATTATCATCATCTATATCAATCGTTGATATTTTAGCGGGTGTTAAAGCTCTTTGGATAAAGAGTTTTGCGTTATTGGTAAAGTTGATAATGTCGATATTTTCGTTTCGCAATTCTCTAACAATACCATGTACTCTTGACCCTTTCATTCCGACACAAGCACCAACAGGATCAATTCGATCATCAAAAGACTCAACAGCGACTTTGGCTCTTTCTCCAGGTTCTCTTGCGATTCGTCTAATAGAGATCATTCCTTCAAAAATTTCAGGAACTTCGAGTTCGAGTAATTTAGCGAGGAAAGAATTATCTGTTCTAGAGAGAATAATACGCGGGGTATTATTTCTCAGTTCTACTTTTTTGACAATTGCCCTTATAGAGTCTCCTTTTTTATAATAATCGTTTCTTATTTGTTCTGATTTGGGGAGAATCAATTCATTACCTTCATCATCTAGTACCAACATTTCTCTTTTCCAGACTTGGTACACTTCTCCAGTCACAATATCCCCTACTCGTTCACTATATTTACGATAAAGTTCGTCTTTTTCTAGTTCTAATATTCGTGAGATCAATGTTTGTCGAGCAGCGAGAATTGCTCTTCTACCGAAATCTATTAGTGTTATTTCCTCATAAACTTCTTCTCCAACTTCAAAATCGTCTTCAATTTTGATTGCTTGTGAATAGGGAATTTCTAAGTTCGAATCAACCACTTCTCCATCAGGTACAATCATTCTTTTTCGCCATATTTCTAGGTCTCCTTTTTCGGTATTGACAATAATGTCAAAATTTTCATCAGTACCATATTTTTTTCGGAGTAGCGTTTTGAAGACATCTTCTAAAACGCGCATCATTGTTGGGCGGTCAATATTTTTAAATTGCTTAAATTCTTGAAACGACTCAACTAGATCTATATTTGCTGCCATTATTCGTTAATTTGAATAACTTAGTAAAAAATTAATTTTATGATTATTAGTTAAAAGGATTAAAAGAGACATCTTTCTTTAGTATGTTTCACTTCCTTTAATAAAAAAAATTGCTCTCTTGTTCCAACAATCTTTTTTTTAATGTTTTTTTTGTTTCTTTTATCTAATTCTATGAGATATTCATCTACTTTTATATGTTCAGATGTGTACTCTTTGAGTAGTCCTTCTATTTTCCTTCCGTCCAACAAAAGGACTTCCACTTCTTTACCGATATTTTTTTGATATTGACGTGGGACTAAGAAAGGATTAGTGAAACCTGGGGAGGAAACTTCTAAGGTAAAGTGATCTTCATAGAGGTTTTCTGCTTCTAGCTGCCGCATTAGCATTCGACTCAATTTAACACACCGTTCAATAGTGATGCTGTTATCACAATCCACAGTAACACTAATGCTTCCATCTTGTCCCATTTTCACTTGAACAATAAATTCGGAAGTATTTTCGAACTCTTCTTCTAGTAATTTTACTATTCTATCAGTAACTATTTTCATTTGAATGTATAGATAATAAAAAGAGGGGACGTTTGTCCCCTCTTTTTTTTCTTGTGTACAAAGATACATATAATAATTGAATTATGAAAATAGGAAAAGGTTCCTAGACCATAAATTCAGCATTATACATTGGTGTCTACTTATACATTATTATTCGTATCATCTGTACCAGTGGTTGTATCATCACTTGTTGTATCCGTAGCATCTTCTACAACATCAGTGATATTTTCTTGTGTTTGATCCATAGTATCTTCCACAATTTGTGCATCTTCAAATGTGCCATCGCTTTGCTCTGCAACATTATTTTGGTTTGTTGTTTCAGCAGCACCATCTTTACGTCTACCTCTTCTAGTACGTTTTCTTCTTGATTTCTTACCTTCGCTTCCTGCACCTGCGGCTTTCAACATTCCCTCATTGAAGTCTACCAACTCGATGAGGCACATGTCTGCATTATCTCCATATCTGAAACCAGTTCGAAGAATACGTGTATAACCACCTGGACGGTCGCCTATTTTTTGCGAGATAGGTCCAAAGAGTTCTTTTACTGCCTCTTTACTTTGCAACTTTCTAAAAGCCATTCTTCTAGAGTGCGTAGAATCATTCTTAGCTTTAGTAATTAAAGGCTCTACATATTTTCGGAGTGCCTTTGCTTTTGCTAAGGTTGTATTGATTCTTTTGTGTTCAATAAGCGAACAAGCCATATTAGAAAGCATTGCTTTTCTATGGGCAGATGTTCGTCCGAGATGATTAAATTTTTTACCGTGTCGCATCGCTTACCAACGTTTACAAATTGAATAACAATTAATTTATAAAGAAAAAACTAGTTAGAGAACAAAGGTTAAATAACTTTACATTTTTGACTGCTTCTTTTTGCACCTAATTTTGTTAGAAAGCCTCGCCGATACGCTGCAGCTAGACATCCGCAAGCGGTTCACTACGCTTGAATGTCCACTGGACATTCAAAAATGCTATTGCATTTTATCGCTCGTTTATACCTCATTAGGCACAAAAATAATCTATCCAAAAAATTGTAACGTTATTTAATTATCATTCCTAGGAGGACTAATCCTCATCTAATTTATATTTACTAAGATCCATTCCAAAAGAGAGTCCTCTTTCGTTAATCATTGCTTCGATTTCCATCAATGATTTTTTACCAAAGTTTCTGAACTTAATCAAGGAATTGGTATCATAAGTAACAAGTTCTGCAAGTGTATTAATTTTAGCTGCTTTCAGGCAGTTATACGCTCTTACAGAAAGGTCTAAATCTTCTAATGGCGTTTTCAACAACTTACGCATGTGTAGAATATGTTCATCTACAATATCGTGGTCATCTTCAGCCTTATTATCAAAGTCAATATTTTCATCAGAGATGAGCATTAGATGCTGGATCAATATTTTAGCAGCTTCTTTGATTGCATCTTCAGGATGGATAGTACCATCTGTTCTTATTTCGACAATTAGCTTTTCAAAGTCTGTTTTTTGCTCAACCCGTGTATTTTCAACAAAGTACTTTACATTACGGATAGGTGTATAAATGGAATCAATAGGAATCATTCCATGCACCCAATCTTTAGGTTTATTCTCATCAGCCGCAATATAACCTCTTCCTTTTCCAATTACGAGTTCAATATCAAGTGTTACAGAAGGCTCCATTTGACAAATCACTAAGTCAGGGTTTGTCACTTTAAAAGAGGCAGTATGTTTTTCGATATCTCCTGCGGTAAATGTTTCTTGGTTAGAGATAGACAAGAAAATTTTCTCAGCGGGTGCTTCATCGTCTTTCACTATTTTCTTTAGTCGTACTTGTTTTAGTGCGAGTACAACTTCGGTAACGTCTTCTAAAACCCCTTTAATGGTAGAGAATTCATGGTCAACTCCTCCTATCTTGATTGCGGTAATAGCATGTCCTTCTAAAGAAGAAAGTAAGACTCTACGCAATGCATTACCAATCGTTACACCAAAACCAGGCTCTAAGGGGCGAAATTCGAAGGTTCCTTCAAATTCTGTTGCTTTTTGAGCAACGATTTTATCTGGTTTTTGAAATGCTAGTAATCCCATATATTGATCTTACGGTTATGGTGAAAGAAATAGAATAGATAAATGGATAGTGATGGTTCTTCTTGTTGTTTTGTATTATTACTTAGAATACAATTCGACAATCAGCTGTGCATTAATTTTTTCAGGAATACTTTCTCGATCTGGCACAGCGATAAAGGTACCGCTCATTTCGTCATTATTCCAATCTAACCAAGAAAACTGTCTTCCTTTTGCACTGACAGAAGAGGTAATTACTTCGAGTCCTTTTGATTTTTCGCGGATACCAATTACATCACCTGGTTTGAGTGCATAAGAAGGGATATTGGTTCTTTTACCATTAACAGTGATATGTCTATGTGATACTAACTGTCTAGCAGCTCTACGAGTAGGAGCAATTCCTAATCGAAAAACAACGTTATCTAATCGAGACTCTAGTAATTGTAACAAGATATCACCTGTAATTCCTTGTTTTCTACTTGCCTTTTTGAATAGATTACGGAATTGGCGTTCTAATACCCCATAGGTATATTTTGCTTTTTGCTTTTCCATTAATTGTTGACCATATTCAGACAATTGTTTTCTTCTTTTCGAAGGCCCGTGTTGTCCAGGCTTATATGGTCTTTTTTTGAAGGCTTTATCTACGCCATAGATTTCCTCACCGAATTTTCTAGAAATCCTTGTTTTTGGTCCTGTGTATCTTGCCATGTTTATCTATAGTTACAATACGATCGATGTGTGATTATTATATCACTATGCGCGTTGCGCGATGAATTATTATAAAAGATCCTGATTTATGTACGCGACATTCAGGATTATACTCTTCTTCTTTTAGGAGGACGACAGCCGTTATGAGGTAGCGGAGTCACATCTCTAATGAGGGTTACTTCGATACCACTTGAACTAATTGTACGAATAGCTGCTTCTCTACCAGACCCAGGTCCTTTCACATACACCTCTACTCTTCTAAGTCCTGCTTCTGCTGCTTTAGAGGCAGCATCTTCTGCGGCTACTTGAGCAGCATAAGGTGTATTTTTCTTTGATCCTCTAAAACCAGACTTACCGGCAGAAGACCAAGAAATGGTTTGCCCACCTGCATTGGTAAAGGTAATCATGATATTATTGAAGCTTGCTTTGATATAAGCACGTCCTTCGGCTTCAACTCTAACTTTACGTTTTTTAGCTCTAGCTCTTCTAGATTTAGCCATTTTTAATTATTGATTAAGCTATTTAAAATAAGACAACGATTAGACATGTTAGGTAATAGTTGAATTATTGCTCAGGATTTTGAGATTGACATTATGTGTCAGGACTAATTGTCTCTCAAAAGTACTGGACTTTTAATTTCAACTACTACTTACTAGTCAGTCAAGTTGATTTTGTTGGAAAAGCCATTTTCTCTTATAAAACAGGGAACAAATTAGGATCAATACTTTTGATATTGACTTTCTCTATTTTGATAAAGGTTTTAACTCTAATAAAGAGGAGAGAACAAATTGATCAATCTAGCTATCTCTTTGTTGACAATACTTAATCAATCTATTTTTTCATCTTTACTTATCCAACAAATTCAATAAAGGTAACTACTTAGTTACTTTTTTCTTACCAGCAACGGTTTTACGCTTTCCTTTTCGCGTTCTCGCGTTGGTTTGCGTTTGCTGTCCTCTAACGGGTAATCCTTTACGGTGTCTAACACCTCGGTAGCATCCGATGTCCATGAGTCGTTTAATGCTCATTTGAACTTCTGAACGCAATTCCCCTTCGAGGGTATAATCTCCAATTACTTGACGTAAGCGCGAAATCTCGCTATCATTGAGGTCTTGAACTTTTTTACTGTATTCTACCTCAGCTTTGTCAAGAATTTCTTTTGCTCTTGTTCGCCCGATACCATAAATATAGGTCAATGCTATAAAAGATGGTTTTCTCTTAGGCAAATCTACTCCTGCTAGTCGTGCCATAATTTATCCTTGTCTTTGTTTAAATCTTGGGTTCTTCTTGTTAATAACGTACAATTTCCCCTTTCTTTTCACGATTTTACAATCGCTACTTCGTTTTTTAATAGATGCTCTGACTTTCATCAGTAATATATTTGGTATAAAAAATCTTACTTATAACGGTATGTGATTCGCCCTTTTGTAAGGTCATACGGTGACATTTCGACTGCTACCTTATCACCTGGTAGAATTTTGATATAGTTCATACGCATTTTTCCAGCGATATGACTAATGATTTCGTGTCCATTTTCTAATCGAACACGGAATTTGGCATTTCCGAGGGATTCTATAACTAATCCATCTTGTTTAATTAAATCTTGTTTGGCCATTATAATATTTAAGATAAAAAAATGTATAGTAACTTCTTAAAACATTTGGTTTAATTGTTACTAAAGGGCGAATAATATTAAAGTTATATATTAGCAATCTCCAAACAGAGTGCAAATATCGTATTTTTTACGCAATTTTTGTTAATTCTTTATTATTTTTTATTGCATTTTCTATAAATTCGAAAGTAGACAGTATATCCGCCTTTCCTTTTCGCACCACAACGCTATGTTCGAAGTGTGCAGAGGGTTTCCCATCTATGGTAACGATAGTCCATCCGTCACTAAGTCTTCTCACTTCTTTTCTTCCTAAGTTGACCATTGGCTCAATGGCGAGTACAAGTCCATCTTGTAATTTGGGGCCTTTCCCTCTTTTTCCAAAGTTTGGCACTTCTGGTCCTTCATGTAGGCTTCTACCTACTCCATGTCCGACAAGATCTCTTACGACTCCATACTTGTGAATACGTTCACAATAGTGTTGAATAGCAAAACTAATATCTCCTAATCTACGTCCTACAACTGCCTGTTCTATTCCTTTATAGAGAGACTCCTTTGTTACTTCGAGTAATTTTTTGACTTCAGGTTCAATTTCACCTACACAATACGTATAAGCTGAGTCACCATAAAAACCGTTTGCCAATACGCCACAATCAATAGAAACGACATCTCCTTCTTTGAGTTCGTATTCGCTAGGCATTCCATGAACGACATGATCATTGATAGAGATACAAAGTGTGTACGGGAACCCACCATATCCTTTAAATCCTGGCTCGGCTCCATGATCTCTAATAAATGCTTCGGCTATTTCATCGAGTTTGGTTGTTTTGACACCAGGTACGATAAATGGCACGACGGCTGCATGTGCTTTTCCGACAAGTTGATTACTATGTCGCATTAGCTCTACCTCTTCATCGGTTTTATAGAATATTTTTTTCTTGGATGCTCTCAATGTATTGTATAGTTCAAATTCTAAAAAATCCTAGTTAGTACTCAGTCAAGCTAAAATTGGCGACTGATTTCGACGTTTTTTGCTATTCTCCTGCGTGAGGGATAGTAGCGGTAGCTTGGCGAAGTAGACAGGTTCGTGAGGCTTGGACTAGCAGGGCTGACGAAGGAAGACACTGCTAGGACTTTTAGCCGAACACCTTTTCTACGAGACAACTACAAGCGGATAGCCCGACCTGAAATAGGGATTGAGGGACTGGAGGATTCGGTAGAGACGCAAGATTTGCGTCTGTACAGATTTCTCCAGTTCCCGAAAGAGCTATGGAAGGACACGCCCAGTTTATAATGACTACTTGATGATGGGGTGATAGGATTATTGGTTGTTGAGTGATGGTATGAATTAGTAAGCGATCATCTCAAGTACTTACACAACAAAGTTTCCCTTGTCATTTTCAGACAGGGAAACTTCGTTTTATTAATTTCTATAAGTATAACAGATAAAGCTTGTAGGAGTTCATTTTACACACTAGCACCTACCATTCCACCTCTTCCTTTAATTCTTCCACCTTTCATTAATCCGTCGTAGTGACGCATGAGTAAGTGCGATTCGATTTGCTGTAAGGTATCGAGCATTACAGCTACAAGGATGAGTAGTGAAGTTCCTCCATAAAAGATTGCGAATTGTGTATTGATACCTGCGATCATTGCAAAAGCTGGCATGATAGCAACTAAGCCAAGAAATAGAGAGCCTGGCAGTGTTATTCTGGAAAGAATCGTATCAATAAAATCGGCTGTTTTTCTACCTGGCTTAACACCAGGAATAAATCCGCCATTACGTTTCATATCATCTGCCATTTGCGTAGGGTTGATGATAAGGGCGGTATAGAAGTAGGTAAATAACACGACTAATAAAAATAGTGCGGCATTGTACCAAAACGAAGTCATAAAAGCACCCGACTGCATGCTTTGCATAAGCGCAGACTCTGGGAAGAGTTGGGCGATAAGTGAAGGAATAAACATTAATGCTTGAGCGAAGATGATTGGCATTACACCCGAAGCGTTAAGTTTGAGCGGGATATATTGACGCGTACCACCGTATTGTCTATTTCCTCGAATTCTTTTTGCGTATTGTACTGGAATCTTACGAACCCCTTGCACTAACAGGACACAAGCAGCGATAATAGCGACTAGGAAGGCAATTTCGATCAGGAACTTCACTAATCCACCACTAGCAGCGTTACTATTCTTAGCAACATATTCGGCAGCTATTGCGAATGGAAGTTGGGCAATAATACCCACTGTAATTAATAGTGAGATACCATTTCCGATTCCTTTATCAGTAATTTTTTCACCGAGCCACATACAGAATACGGTACCAGCGGTAAGTACAATAACAGTAGAGATGGTAAAGATCAACATACTATCTGCTACGATAGCTGGTTCAGCTATGGAACGGAGATACTGGATATATCCGAATGATTGGAGAGCAGTTACAGCAACAGTTAGATAGCGCGTCATTTGGGTGATTTTCTTTCGCCCACTTTCACCTTCTTTTTGCATTTTTTGGAAATAGGGGACAGCCAATGTTAATAACTGCATCGCAATAGATGCAGAGATATATGGCATGATACCCAATGCAAAAATAGAGGCATTACTAAATGCCCCTCCTACGAACATATCTAGAAGTCCTAGAATACCTTGTCCACCACTGGTCAAATCGCTTAAACCTTTTGGGTCTATACCAGGAATAACGATAAATGATCCGATACGGTAGACTAAGATAAGTCCTAGTGTCAATAAGATCTTGTTTCGAAGATCTTCAATCTTCCAGATATTTTTAACTGTTTCAATAAACCGTTTCATAAAAATCTTGATTAAGGCAAGAATATTTTTTGCCTACGTATAATATATAGATCAGTAGCTGCAATTAGTTAGCCAAATCTATTATTTAAGTTACTTAACAGCAATTCTGACAGTCAGACAAAGAAAAAAGTTATTTTTCGATAATAGTGGCAGTTCCGCCTTGCTCTTCGATTGCTTTTTTGGCAGATTCGCTAAAAGCGTGCGCTGTTATTTGGACACCTTTAGCTAGTTGGCCATTACCAAGTACTTTTACTTTATCTGTACGCTTTACCATTCCAAGTTCTCTCAATGTTTCGAAAGAGATGGAAGAAAGATCATGTTTTTCAACGAGGTGTTGGATATCACCAAGATTAAGAGCCACGTAATCAATACGATTGATATTTTTGAACCCTCTTTTGGGCAATCGTCTTTGAATAGGTGTTTGTCCACCTTCATGGTTTCTCTTTCTGGAGTAACCAGATCGTGATTGGGCACCTTTATGTCCACGTGTAGAAGTACCACCTCTACCTGAACCAGGGCCACGAGCTTTACGTTTTGCGTTTTTTACAGAACCTTTAGCTGGTTTTAAATTGCTTAATACACTCATGGTACTATAAATATTCTACTTTAACTAAATGCTTCACTTTGTTGATCATCCCTTCAATTTGCGGAGTAGCCTCATGTTCTACGCTTCGGTGCATTTTGCGCAATCCGAGTGCGAACATGGTATCCTTTTGTTTTTTGGTACGATCAATAACACTTTTTACTTGTGTAATTTTTACTTTAGCCATCTTCTTAAAATTGAGAATCTTGCTTATTAAATATGGATTTCTTATCCATTAAACACTTTATCAATAGACACGCCTCTTTGCTTGGCTACGGTAGCAGGGTCACGCATAAGCGACAATGCTTTAATAGTAGCTTTCACGACATTATGAGGATTAGAAGAGCCTAAAGACTTTGCGATTACATTGGTAACACCTGCACTTTCCAGAACGGCACGCATTGCACCACCAGCGATTACTCCAGTACCCTTTGAAGCAGGTCTAAGTAACACTTTTGCTGCTCCATACTTTGCATATTGTTCATGCGGAATTGCTCCATCTTTGATAGGGACATGTACTAAATCTTTTTTAGCATCTTCCACTGCTTTATCAATAGATTCTGCAACTTCTCTTGCTTTTCCTAAGCCATGTCCAACGATTCCGTCTTTATTACCTACAACTACGATAGAAGCGAAGCTAAAAGTACGTCCACCTTTTGTTACTTTAGCAACACGGTTAACGACTACAAGTTTGTGTTCTAGGTTAAGCTCACTAGCTTTTACTTTTTTTGCTTTGATATTAGCCATTGATATACGTCATTAAAAGTTAAGTCCTCCTTCTCTTGCTCCGTCGGCGAGTGCTTTTACACGTCCGTGGAATAGGTATCCACCTCTATCAAAAACAACTGTACTAACTCCTGCTGCCTGAGCAACTTCTGCGAGTGCCTTTCCAGTTACTTTTGCTTGTTCGATTCGAGTTCCCTGTGCATTGATTCCTTTTGAGGAAATAGATGCGAGAGTATGTCCTTTACGATCGTCGATTATTTGCGCATAGATATACTTATTACTTCTGTACACTGCTAATCGAGGACGTTCACTGGTACCTACAATTTTTTTGCGAATTTTATATCTGATTCGTTGTCTTCGTGCTTGTTTTTGTACTGCCATGACTAAAAAATGAAAATACGTTTAAATCTAAAAAACTAAAGGTTACTATTCTACTACCCGGCTGTTTTACCAGCTTTTCTACGTAATTCTTCTCCAACGAATTTGATACCTTTTCCTTTATATGGTTCAGGCTTTCTGAAGGATCGAATTTTGGCGGCTATATGCCCTAGTAGTTGTTTATCAGCAGATTCGAGTGTAACGATAGGATTTTTACCTTTTACTGTTTCACAAGAAATGCTGACTTCTTTAGGAATAGCGAAATAGATAGGATGAGAATAACCGACGCTCATTTCTAGGATTTGTCCTTTATTACTAGCTCGATAACCGACCCCTACAAATTCGAGTTGCTTTTTATAACCAGTAGAAACACCTGTCACCATATTATTGATAAGTGAGCGGTATAATCCGTGCATTGCGCGCGTTTTCTTCTGGTCGTCCTTACGATTAAGCACTATTTGTCCATCTTCGACTGCCACTTCTATTCCTTCGTAGACTTTTTGATATAATTCAGTTTTTTTACCTTTTACAGTCACCATATTATTATCATTTACTGATATGTTTACTCCATCAGGAATTGCTATGGGTAATTTTCCAATCCGAGACATAAAAAACAAGATTTGAAATTAATAAACTAGACACAATACTTCACCTCCAACATTGGTCGCTCTTGCCTCTTTATCAGTGATAACACCTTTAGAAGTAGAAACGATAGCGATTCCAAGTCCATTCATTACTCTAGGAATTTCGTTTGCTGGTTTATAAACACGAAGTCCTGGTTTGCTATAACGAATTAGCTTGGTAATGGCAGGAACTTTGGTGATTGGGTCATACTTAAGAGCGATTTTGATCATTCCTTGACCATTAGGAGTATCTTCGAATTTATATCGGAAGATATATCCTTGATCGTATAAGATTTCGGTAATACGTTTTTTAATTTTGGAGGCAGGAATATCGACGATACGATGACCTGCCATATTTGCATTACGTATTCTAGTAAGATAATCGCCAATGGTATCTGTTATTGCAGACATAGTTGAACTCTAAGGTATGATTAATAGAATATAGTACTGTTTTAGAGGATTTGAGACAAAGAAGTATGTAATTTTATCATACATCTGAAACAGTCCACAAAAGTACTAAAAAAGAATGTGAAAAAAAAAGACGCAGCCAACTACGTCCTTTTTATTTGGTTATTTTTTATAATTATTGGTTTACCAGCTTGCTTTGGTAACACCAGGAATTTTTCCACTAGAAGCTAGTTTTCTAAATTTCACTCTGGAAATTCCAAAAAACCGCATATATCCTTTAGGTCTTCCTGTGAGTCGGCATCGGTTGTGCAGACGAACTGGCGAAGCGTTTTTAGGCAGCTTATCTAGTTCATCATAACGTCCTTCAGCTTTCAGTTTTGCTCTTTTTTCGGCATACTTTTTCACAAGCTTTCTACGCTTTTCTTCCCGTGCAATGGTAGCTTTACGAGCCATAATTATTGGATTTTAACTTTGTTTTTAAAAGGCATTCCTAATTCGCTCAACAATTCGTAGGCTTCATTATCTGTATTAGCAGAAGTTACGAAGGTAACATCCATACCACTGATTCGTGAAACTTTGTCGAGGTCTATTTCTGGAAAGATGATTTGCTCGGTTACTCCTAAAGAATAATTTCCTCGCCCATCAAAGCTTTTATCATTTACCCCTCTAAAGTCACGTACACGTGGAAGTGCTACGGCCATAAAGCGATCTAAGAATTCCCACATACGATCACCTCGTAGTGTTACTCTAGCACCGATTGGCATTCCTTCTCTAAGTTTGAAGTTAGAGACTGATTTTTTGGCGATAGTTGGCACTGCTTTCTGTCCAGCGATCATTGTCATTTCCTTAACGGCAACATCTACTAATTTCTTATCAGCTGTTGCGGCTCCAAGTCCTTGATTAATACAAATCTTTTGAAGCTTAGGAACTTGCATAATGGAAGTATATCCAAATTTCTCTTGGAGTTTAGGAACGATTTCTTCCAAATACTTGGTCTTGAGTCTAGGTATGTAAGTCATTAGATTACCTCCCCTGATTTTTTAGCGTAACGAACAATTTTGTTTCCTTCTTTTTTACGTCCTACTCTGGTAGGCTCACCACTTTTAGGATCAATAAGCATCAATTTAGCGATATAAATTGGGGCTTCTTTTTTGACAAGTCCTCCTTGTGGGTTTTCAGCATCTGGCTTTGTGTGCTTGGTTATAATATTGACACCTTCTACGATGGCCTTCCCTTTTTTGGTAAGGATTCGTAAGACACGCCCTTCTGTACCCTTATCTTCTCCAGAGATCACGACAACGGTATCTCCAGTTTTGATATGATATTTAGGCTTAAAGCGTTTTTGCTGTTGTTGTTTATTTTTACTCATGGCTTAATGATCTAATCTCCGAGGAGAATGAATAATCATTTATAGTTTGAATTCTCTATGGCTTCTTATGAGGCACTTATAGTACTTCTGGAGCCAGCGAGATAATTCGAGAATATCCTTTATCTCTAAGTTCTCGGGCGACAGGTCCGAATATACGTGTTCCTCTAGGGTCTCCGTCATTATTAATTAGTACGACTGCGTTATCGTCGAAAGAGATGTAAGTACCATCTTTTCTACGGATTTGCTTTTTGGTACGAACAACGACTGCTCTAGATTTTTGTCCTTTTTTGACATTACCAGCGGGTAGGGCATCTTTCACACTCACCATAATTTCATCACCTACACGGGCATAACGTCTACCAGAACCTCCTAGAACACGGATACAAAGAGCTTCTTTAGCTCCGCTGTTATCTGCCACTCTAATTCTACTTTCTTGTTGTATCATAAGGCTAAGTGATTATTTTGCTCTTTCGAGAATCTCTACTAAACGCCAACATTTTCTTTTACTAAGTGGGCGTGTTTCCATAATACGAACGGTATCACCTATGTTGCAATCATTTTTTTCATCATGCACCATATATTTTTTCGACTTTTTAATGAACTTTCCATACATTGGATGTTTCACTTTACGTTCAACGAGTACGGTGATAGACTTGTCCATTTTATTGCTCGCAACAACGCCGACTCTTTGCTTTCTTAGATTTCTCTCTGACATGTTGACAAATTATTTATTGTTACTTTTTTGCTTCAGCAATTTCTCTGGCACGTATTTCTGTTTTGATACGTGCAATTTCTCTACGAGAATTCTTTATAGAATTAGTATCTTCTAACACTGAGACAGCGTGATTGAAACGCAGCTTACGCAAGTGAACTCTTGACTCCTCTAGTGTTTCTAGCAACTCTTCTAGTCCAAGATCTTGTAGATTTATGTTATTTTCTTTTGCCATCTCTTAAAAAATTGCAATGAATGATATAAGTAAACAGTTTTCAATCAGTTTTAAGCTGCTATTATTCAGCATAATCTCGACGAACAACTGTTTTAGTTTTAAGTGGAAGTTTTTGTGCTGCTAATCGAAGTGCTTCAGTAGCCACTTCAATAGGCACCCCTTCAATTTCGAACATGATACGTCCAGGTTTTACAACCGCTACCCAATGACTAGGAGCACCTTTACCTTTACCCATACGTACTTCCAATGGTTTAGCAGTTACTGGTTTATCTGGAAAGATTCGAATCCATACTTTCCCTTCCCTTTTCATGTATCTAGTAAGGGCAACACGAGCAGACTCAATTTGTCGGTTCGTAATCCAAGCACCTTCTACTGCTTTTAATCCAAATGATCCGAAAGCCAAAGAAGACCCACGTTGGGCATTTCCTTTCATTCTGCCCTTTTGCATCTTTCTAAACTTCGTTCTTTTTGGCTGTAACATGATAAAACTATTTACTAAATAAAAAACTATTTTATACTATTCTAGCAGGAATAAAGGCAAGATGTTTAGCGATTATTATTTCTTCTTCTTCCTTTTCTTCCCCCGCCGCTATTATTACCACCATCTCTTCTTCTTCCTTTCTTAGGACGTGTTGGCGCAAGATCAACCTTACCAAATACCTCTCCTTTACAGATCCACACCTTCACTCCGATTTTGCCATAAATGGTATTCGCTTCATACAACGCATAATCAATATTAGCACGAAATGTATGTAAGGGAGTACGACCTTCTTTATACTCTTCAGAACGAGCCATTTCAGCTCCTCCTAAGCGGCCAGATACTTTTACTTTGATCCCTTCAGCTCCCATTCGCATCGTATTATTGATTGCCAACTTAACTGCTCGACGAAAGTTAATTCTAGCTTCTAATTGCTTCGCAATATTTTCAGCAACAATATAAGCATCTAACTCTGGGCGACGTATTTCGGCAATATTGATTTGTACCTCTTTACCTGTTAGTTTCTTCAACTCTTCACGGATACTATCTACTTGTCCACCACCTTTACCAATAATTACACCTGGTCTTGAGGTATGAATAGTGATAGTGATACGCTTGAGCGTTCTTTCGATAACAATTCTAGAGATACCACCTTTTGAGATACGTGCATTTAAGTACTCTCTAATTTTTTCGTCTTCAACGAGCTTATCAGCAAAGTCTGCAGAGGTAGCAAACCAGTTAGAGTCCCATCCTCTGATGTACCCTAATCTATTGGCAATTGGATTAACTTTTTGTCCCATACTCTATTTATAAATCATTCTTAATTTTCGGATTCACTATTTATCACATCTACTGCCTCATTACTTTCTGCTCCTCGAGCATCTACTACGATAGTCACGTGGTTAGATCGTTTTCTGATTCGGTGCGCTCGGCCATAAGGAGCTGGACGGAAGCGTTTAAGCATCCTTGCTCCATCTACTTGTATTGTTTTTACATACAAATCATCACTTGCTGAAAGTCCATTTTTATTTTCCCAATTAGCGATCGCGGAGACCAATAATTTTTCGAGTGGACGTGCAGAATGTTTACGTGTAAATTTTAAAATACTAAGTGCTTCGCTAACATCCTTTCCTCTTACGAGATCAGCCACGAGTCTCATCTTACGAGGAGAACTTGGGTAGTTTCTAAGCTTTGCTACTGCTTCCATTAGTCTATTATTTTAAATGCCCAGAATTCCTATTAATAAACTACGTACAAGTACGTCTTTACTTCTTCTTTGCTGCGTGTCCTTTAAAGTTACGCGTAGGTGCAAACTCACCCAACTTATGACCAACCATATTTTCTGTCACATAAACAGGAATAAATTTATTACCATTATGAACTGCTAAGGTATGCCCTACAAAATCGGGTGTAATCATTGATGAGCGAGCCCAAGTTTTCACAACTGTTTTCTTGCCACTCTCATTTAATGCATCAACCTTCTTGAGCAATTTGTGATGAATATAAGGTCCTTTTTTTAGTGATCTAGCCATAATATATTCGAGTTATACTACTGTTACTTTTTTCGTTTACTAATTATCAATCTAGAGGAAGATTTATTTTTATTTCTTGTTTTCTTACCTTTAGCAAAAACTCCAGTTCTTGATCTAGGATGCCCTCCAGAAGCACGTCCTTCACCACCACCCATTGGGTGATCTACTGGGTTCATTGCCACCCCTCTAACACGAGGTCTTCTTCCTAACCATCTACTACGTCCTGCTTTACCAGATTTTTGGAGACTGTGATCAGAATTCGATACCACTCCAATGGTAGCCATACATCTCAACAAGATCATTCTTGTTTCACCTGAAGGCAATCTAAGGATTGCATATTTGCCATCTTTAGCTGTTAACTGTGCATAAGTACCTGCACTTCTAGCCATAATTCCTCCCTTACCAGGGTGTAATTCGATATTGTGTACCAAAGTACCGAGTGGAATATCTTCTAAATACAAGGTATTTCCCACTTCTGGTTGCGCATCTTTTCCTGATACAATTTTATCACCTACTTTCAATCCTTGTGGGGCAATAATGTATCGTTTTTCTCCATCTGCATAGAAGACAAGCGCGATAAAAGCGGAACGGTTAGGATCGTATTCAATGGTCTTAACAGTAGCAGGAATACCTGACTTATTTCGCTTAAAATCAATAATACGATATCGACGCTTATGCCCACCTCCAATATTACGGACTGTCATTCGCCCGGTACTATTTCTACCACCAGAACGCTTCCATTTACCAAGCAGGCTCTTTTCTGGTTTACTAGCAGTAACTTCATCGAAAGAATTACCCACTCTAAAACGAGAACCTGGTGAAGTAGGATTATACTTTTTAACTGGCATCTTATTCTATTCTTTAATAATGATCATTAACTAAGAGAAGCTGTTTAAACATCTTCAAAGAAATCAATTGTTTCTCCTTCAGCTAAAGAAACGATTGCTTTTTTTACCACTTTGGTACGACCCGTCAAAATACCAGAACGTGTAAAACGTCTTCGATTTTTACCAGGCATCACATAGGTATTCACAGACTCAACTGTAACACCATACATCTCTTCTACTGCTTCTCTGATCTGGATTTTATTGGCACTTTTGTCAACTACGAATCCAAACTTATTGAGCTTTTCTCCCATCTTGGTCATCTTTTCAGTTAAGATGGGTTTGATTAGTATATTTTTAGACATCGCTAATAAAGTTGAAGGATTTGGTTTAATTATTTCAATCCGGCGACTACACTCTCACTTAATATCAGAGTATGGTTATTAAGAATATTATACGTATTCAATCCACTTGCAAGTACCACACTTGACTGAGGCACATTTCTAGCAGACAAATAAAGGTTACGTTTTTCTTCACCTGTCACCAAGACTACTTTCTTGCCTTCCAATTCTAAAGTCCTTAATAAGCTTATAAAGTCCTTTGTTTTTGGAGTATCATAATCAAAATCTTCAATTATGATAATTCGCTCATCGCGTGCCTTGATAGACAAAGCCGAATTACGAGCTACGGTTTTCGTTTTCTTATTTACCTTAAAGCTATAATCTCTAGGTTTGGGTCCAAAAACACGCCCCCCTCCTCTAAACAAAGGGTTCTTGAGGCTACCTGCACGTGCGGTACCTGTTCCTTTTTGTCGCTTAATCTTTTTAGTGGATCCTTTTATTTCACCACGTTCTTTCGCTTTATGCGTCCCTTGACGTTGATTAGCCAAGAACTGCTTAACAGCCAAATAAATTACGTGGTCATTAGGTTCGACACCAAAAAACGCTTCAGGTAAGTCAATTTGTCTTCCCGTAGCTTGACCTTGTTGATTTAGTACATCCAGTTTCATCTTACTCTTATTGCTCAATAATTACATAAGAATTTTTATGTCCAGGAATGGCTCCTTTCACAAGGATTAGGTTTTTATCTGCCAAAACCTTTACCACTTCCAAGTTCTGCACCGTCACTCTTTTTCCACCAGTACGTCCAGCCATACGTTGACCTTTCAATACACGAGAAGGAGTAGATGCCATACCAATAGCTCCAGGAGCACGTTGGCGATTATGCTGACCATGAGTTGCATCTCCAACCCCAGCAAAGCCGTGTCGTTTTACAACACCTTGAAATCCTTTTCCTTTCGAGGTTCCAGCAACATCTACATAGTCACCAGCTTCAAAGATATCAACACCGACTGTTTCTCCTAAGCTTACACTTACTTCAAAATCGCGAAACTCTACCACCTTTTTCTTGGGAGAAACTCCTGCTTTTTTGAAATGTCCTTGTAATGGCTTAGTCGTACTTTTTTCTTTCTTTTCACCGAAAGCAAGTTGCACTGCGTCATAGCCATCTGTATCCTCAGTTTTTACCTGAGTAACATAACATGGACCAGCTTCGATTACAGTACACTGTATTTGCACTCCGTTTTCATCGAAGTAGCTAGTCATTCCGATTTTCTTTCCAATGAGGCCTTTCATGGTCTTATTATTATACTTTAATTTCTACATCAACACCACTTGGAAGTTCTAACTTCATCAACGCATCAATAGTTTTAGAAGTCGAACTATAAATATCCAGCAATCGTTTGTATGTACTCAACTGGAATTGTTCTCTTGAAGTCTTGTTTACGTGTGGAGAACGTAATACAGTAAAGATCTTCTTTTTGGTTGGCAAAGGAATTGGACCAGAGATAACTGCCCCCGTAGACCTTACCGTTTTTACAATCTTCTCAGCAGACTTATCTACTAAATTGTGATCGTATGATTTTAACTTAATTCTGATACGTTGTGTCATGATTGATTATGATTCTACGTTTACTTTTCCAGTAGCTTTTGCAATTACCTCTTCCGAAATTCCTTTAGGAGCAGGCGCATAATGAGAGAATTCCATAGATGAAGTTGCACGACCAGAAGTAACTGTTCTTAAAGAGGTTACATAGCCAAACATTTCAGACAATGGAACTTTTGCTTTAATCACTTGTGCAGTACCCTTCATATCCATTCCCTCCATAATTCCACGTCTTCTGTTCAAGTCAGCCATTACATTACCACTATATTCATCAGGAGTAACAATTTCAAGCTTCATGATAGGCTCCAAGATTTGTGGTTTTGCTGACACACAAGCCTTACGGAAGGCCATTTTCGCACACTGTTCGAAAGAAAAAGCATCCGAGTCAACTTGGTGGAAACTTCCATCAAATAAACGAACTCGTAACGATGGCATTTGATAACCAGCTAATGGACCTGTTGTCATTGCCAATTTGAAGCCTTTCTCTACAGAAGGGATGAATTCACGTGGAATAGCACCACCTTTGATTTCATCAACAAACTGTAAACCTTCTTCTACTTCTCCACTTTCCTCATCTGGCAATGCTGGCATCACTTCCACACTAATCTTTGCAAACTTACCTCGACCACCAGACTGCTTTTTATATTGCTCAACATGAATATGAGGAGCTGAAATTGCTTCTTTATAATTTACTTGTGGCGCACCTTGATTACATTCTACTTTAAACTCTCTTCTCAAGCGATCTACAATAATCTCTAAGTGTAACTCCCCCATTCCACTAATCACCGTTTGTCCTGTCTCTTCGTCAAACTTCACTTTAAAGGTAGGATCTTCTTCAGCTAATTTGCTCAAACCATTTCCTAACTTCTCTAAATCTTTCTGTGTTTTTGGCTCTACTGCCAAGCTGATCACAGGATCAGGGAAAGTCATACTTTCTAATACAATAGGCGCATCCAAAGAAGTCAAGGTATCACCTGTACGAATATCTTTAAATCCTACTCCTGCCCCAATATCTCCTGCCTGAATTTCATCAATTGGATTTTGCTTATTAGAGTGCATCTGATAGATACGAGAGATACGCTCTTTTTTACCACTACGATTATTTAAAATCGCGCTACCTGCTGGCAACTTACCCGAATAAACACGGAAGAAACACAAACGACCTACATAAGGGTCAGTAGCAATTTTAAATGCTAATGCCGAAAATGGCTCACTTACCTCTGGCTTTCTTACCTCTACCGCATCAGTCTTAGGATTCACTCCTTCAATTGGAGGAACATCTAATGGAGATGGCAAGAAAGAAACAACCCCATCAAGCATTGCTTGTACCCCTTTGTTCTTAAAAGCAGAACCACAGAACATAGGAATAATTTTCAAATCACATACTGCCGCACGAATCGCTGCAACAATCTCTTCTTTGGTAATCGAATCAGGATCCTCAAAGAACTTCTCCATAATAGCATCATCATAATCCGCAATCGCCTCAATCATTTTCTCTCTATACTCTTCTACTTGATCTACCATATCTGCGGGCATATCAATCACCTTATAGGTCATACCCTTCGATTCATCATCCCAAACAATTGCTTCATTGGTAATCAAGTCTACAACCCCCTTGAAGTCATCCTCAGCACCAATTGGCAATTGTAATGGTACTGGATTAGCACCTAAAATGTCACGAACCTGGTCTACTACTTCCAAGAAGTTAGCTCCTGTTCTATCCATTTTATTTACAAATCCGATACGAGGTACATGGTAACGGTTTGCCTGACGCCATACCGTTTCAGATTGAGGCTCAACACCACCAACCGCACAAAAAAGTGCCACTACACCATCTAAGATTCTCAAAGAACGCTCTACTTCTACGGTAAAATCAACGTGACCAGGAGTATCAATAATATTAACTTGATAATCTTCTCCTTTGAAGTTCCACGTTGTTTTAGTAGCTGCAGAAGTAATAGTGATACCACGCTCTTGCTCTTGCTCCATCCAGTCCATCGTTGCAGCACCATCGTGTACTTCTCCAATTTTGTGCGTAATCCCGGTATAATAAAGGATACGCTCTGTGGTAGTCGTTTTACCTGCGTCAATATGCGCGGCAATACCAATATTTCTTGTGTATTTTAAGTCCCTTGCCATTTGATTATACTATTACAGGTGACATTTAAAGCACCTAATCAGGTAAATAAATTTTATACTCTAAAATGGGAAAATGCTTTATTAGCTTCAGCCATACGGTGCGTATCATCTTTACGCTTTACAGCGGCACCTTCATTCTTAGAAGCGGCTAAAACTTCTTGCGCTAGTTTATTAGCCATTGACTTACCATTTCGCTTACGAGCAAAACTAATCATCCACTTCATACCAATTGAAATCTTTCGATCAGGACGAATCTCAATTGGAATTTGAAAAGTAGCACCTCCAATTCTACGACTCTTCACCTCCACTGCCGGCATTACGTTTTTCAATCCTTTTTTCCACACTTCATAGCCATTATCACCACTCATTCGTTCTATCTCAGCCATTGCATCATAAAACACCTTAAAAGCAGTACTCTTCTTTCCATCCAACATCATCATATTCACAAAGCGAGTCACCATTGGGTCTTTATACTTCGTATCAGGTGCTAATGGTCGTTTTTTTGCTCTAGACTTACGCATGTCTTAAATAAATATTAATGGTTTACTTTTATTTCTTTGGTCTTTTCGTACCATATTTCGATCTCCCTTGCTTTCTGTTCTCCACACCTGCCGTATCTAAGGTACCTCGTACAATTGTGTAACGCACCCCTGGCAAATCCTTCACACGACCTCCACGAATCAATACGATAGAGTGTTCCTGCAAGTTATGTCCCTCACCAGGAATATAGGCAATCACCTCTACTCCATTGGTCAAACGCACCTTTGCAACCTTTCGAAGAGCCGAATTAGGCTTCTTTGGCGTAGTGGTATATACTCTCGTACAAACCCCTCTTCGTTGCGGACAACGGTCTAAGGCTCTTGACTTAGAGACTGATTTCTGTAATACTCGTCCTTTGCGGACTAATTGCTGAATAGTAGGCATTATTCTTCCTTTGATTTTTTAGAGTTGCAAAGATAGAAAATTGACACTAGAATAACTAGTGTACAGCTTATTTTAATTAAATTAAATAGTATAGATGCAAAATATTAGGTGGTGCTTATTGCTACAAAACTCCCTAAACTCCAGGTATATATAGTATAAGGAAATTACATCTAACCCGAAAAGCGAGTGCAAAGATATAAATAAAAATGAGAAATCGCAAACTCCCTTCCAAGAAGTTGAAAAAAAATTTAATTCGTCAATCCCCTTATATATTTCTCCCCAAATATCTCCCTATTTATTAGGGCGTGCCGTGTATAAAAAAAGCGCAATCATAGTGGCAGTATTTTGTTGCCGCTATGATTGCGCTTTTTTTATACACGTCGGGCTATTCGTTTGTAGTTGCTTCGTAGAAAATATATTCGGCTACATCCCCTAGCAGTGTCTTCCTTCGTCAGCCCTGCTAAGGGAAGCCTCAGTTATATTTCTACTTCATCAAGCTACCACTACTATCCCTCACGCGAAAACGTTTGAACGATTCACGATTTACGTGCGACGAGAGTACTTTGATACGACCTTTTGTTGCCGTTCAAATAAACGGGTGATGTATTTTCCAATTATATCAAATTCAAGATTCACAATCGAACCTACTTCATAACTATGGAAAACCGTATGTTCATAGGTATATGGAATAATTGCAACAGATAAAGCCCCCTCTTTTGCCTCTACAACTGTTAAGCTAGTTCCATCAATCGTGATAGAACCTTTCTCCACAACTACATGTTCTTTTTGTTCAAAAGTAAAATAAAAGTACCAACTACCGTTGCGTTCTTCTACTTGTTTACAAACACCTGTTTGATCCACATGTCCTTGTACAAAGTGTCCATCTACACGATCACTTGCTTTCATACATCGCTCCAAATTTACAACACTTCCCTCTTTTAATTGTCCTAAACTAGAACGAACCAATGTCTCTTCTATCGCAGTTACAACATGTGTATCTCCCTCTTGAGCTACCACTGTTAAGCAAACACCATTATGGGCAATACTTTGGTCAATTTTCAATTCATTAGAAATACTAGAGGCAATTGTGAAATGTAAATTAGTCCCCTCTTTCTCTATTTTCTGAATCGTACCGAGTGTTTCGATGATTCCTGTAAACATAGTCTTTATATTTAAATTTAGCCGTCCATAGTCCGAAATTTCGATGGTATCAGTCACATCTCCCAATAAAAAGACCGACCTTATCTATCGACTGACAACTATGAACTATTGACTAAAATTATCTAACAATATAAACATATCCTTTCAAAGTCTCTCCTACCACTACTAAGCCTTCAATCGTCTCCTCTAGTACATCGCATACATAATAATAAGTCCCTTCAGCCAATGGTTCACCTGATTGTATATCAGTACCATCCCAATTAATAAGTGGGTCATTGGTTTCAAACACCAATTCTCCCCAGCGATTAAATATCTTCATATCCACACTACTTACAAATATCGCCTTTCGAGGTACAAACAAATCATTTAACTCATCAGCATTAGGAGTAAAGGTGTTGGGCAATTCATAAGACAAACAATTCTCTTTACACTCAATATTACTCAAAATACTTTCATTTTGAAAAGAGTCTATCGCACTTACTTGGTAGCACCCCGCCAATGTTCCTTCTAAAGCATGCGAGAAGTTTGTATTATCTGCTCCTTCTACTGTACCAATTAAAGTTTGATCTCCTCCTTCTGATTCGGAATAATAGATATTATAAGCGACCACATCATCTGCACAAATATTGTTAGGATTGTTCCAATTTATTTCATTATTAAATTCAACATCAGGGTCTATCCCTTCATCACAAGCATTTCTAACCGTCAAAACAGGTGCGCAAGGAGGTATGGTATCAATAGGTGTTCCACAGCTTTCTTGTGAGAGATTGATTAAGGGATCGGGCAAGCCATTTGAAGAATAAGTACCTACTGCTTTGATATAATAACAGTAACGTTGTCCATTGGCAAGTCCTGTATCTCGAAAAGTTGTTTGCCCTTCCACCGTGGCAATCGAATCGAAAGTACCTTGTTGATTTTGTCGATAAATATCGTAGGAGTTATTGATCCAGGGGACTGAAAAATCCCAAGATAAATCTAAGGCATTATCAGCAGATAGAATAGATAAAAATACTGATGAAGCACTAGCTGTTTCATCTATCAATTCGCCTTTAGAATAAAAAGCTATTTTATAAGTATAAGCAAATTCTTGGGTATTTAAAGTACTTACTTGATCTACATAAGTGGTATCATTTGCCTGATAAAAGAAATCATAATCCCAAGCAGTTACTAACTCAAAGTTTGAACCTCCTATTCCCTCCGCGCGATATAGTTCATAGCGATAAGGGCCAGCATTTAATAAGGTATCTAAAGCCTCTGCAATAGGTTTTGACCAATCCACATATATACGGCCATCACTTGCTGCGGTTGCTTCTACACTAACATGTGTAATAATAGGCGCATCTTTAGGTAATTCTAAACAGGTATTCAAAGAAGGGACACTTTCAGATACATTGAGTGGTGTTCCTCCACCTGTAAATGCATCTGCAAATTCGGCAATAACTCGATAAGAATAGACAATTCCTTCAGAGGCTTGTTCATCTACAAAAGTATTTCCCATAATCCCATCCGCAATTTTTACGTAGGAGGTGCCTTCTAAGCCCAACTGACAACCATCAAAGGTAAGGCTATCACAGCCGATACTTCTCCAGATCGAAAAGCCCATAAATTTATCACTATCTTGGCACGGATAAGCCACATTGACATTCCATATCAGCGAAATATCCCCTCCTACTACCTCCGCACTTAGTTCTTTGGGGGGGGGTGGTGCAATCGTAATTTGCCAAGTTTCTAAATCTGCTAGTGGTAATGGGCCTCGGTTGGGAGGAGTTGTTTTTACAAAATCATCTTCTGCCTTAATCACAACCGTATATTCTTCACTATATATATGATCACAAATTGTTGCCCATCTAAAAGTAGAGCGTACTGTATCTTGTGATATTTGAATGGGAAATAAGGCAGGATTTGTATTCATTTCTAAGGGGCCACCGAAGGCACTGATGGTTACTGATTGTCCTCTATCTGGATCAGAAGCAACTGCTTCTATTACTAGGGTATCTCCTACTGTTACACAGGTATCTATTAGCTCTTCTACTACTGGTGGACGGTTATCTACATCTTCGACAATAATTTGCATATCTCGCACTACATTTCCAATCTCTAAACCGTTTCGAAACTCAGTGATTAAAAATGCGATATTATAAATACCTGGTGTTTGTGGTGTTTCCCAAGTAAACTCTCCTGTGGCGGGGTCTAAAAAAATATCATTTTCTGGCCCAGGCGGGAAGGCATCGGGAAGTGCAAAAAATGGCACATTGGTATTTCGATCTGCTCGTGGTGGAATTAATTCAAAATAAAGACTATCTCCGTCTGCATCAAAGGCATTGGGATTATGGATAAAAGTGGAGCCAACATTTCCATAATCAATGGGAGGCTGGAAAAGAACAGGCGAACTGTTAAATCCTAAAAATTGTGGGCTACGTACTCGCACCATTGCATCAATATAAAAGGGAACATCTACTGAATTACTGATATTAATAATTTCGTCGATTCGGTTAGGGTCTTGCATCGACACTAAATAGTCGAATGGAGCTGCATACGAGTGATAAATCTCATACACATTGTATTTGATATTTGTTCCTGGAATGATACTCCCTCTAGGCGGGCTTCCTGTTCCATTGATACGTGGTACCGATACAATAGGCGTTCCATCACCAAAGTCAACATCTAAACTATCGCGATCAGCGGCATCGCTTTCGCCACCTGTTTTGGTGTAAGTTGTCACTCGGAATCTATATCGGTAAGGATCGTCTGGCAGTGGTTCACTGAAATAGGAAATCTCTCCTGCCCGGTTGTGAGTTGCCCAAGCGGTTAGACTAGAAAGGATACTAATAGATAGTAACAATAAAGAATAAAAATAAAACCGTTTCATTAAATTGCAACGATTAAATGCTAGATACTATTGTGTGTAGGATGTGTGACTTGCGTGAGGGATAGTAGCGGTAGCTTGGTGAAGTAGAAAGGTAGAGCGGCTTTTGCTGGCAGGGCTGACGAAGGAAGACACTGCCAGCAAAAATAGCCAAACACCTTTTCTACGAGGCAACTACAAGCGGATAGCCCGACCCCATTTTGTTGAAAAAGATGCTACCAGCGAGACGCTGGCGGCATCTTTTTCAACAAAATGGGGACACGCCCAACTAAGTAAAGATGCTTGGGTGACTGAGGAATGAAGACGAAATAAATTTACAATTTTGACTGCTTCTTTTTGTCCCTAGCTGTGTTAGAAAGCCTCGCCGTAGCTTTGGCTATGGCTACGTTTTCTGCCTTGCCAGGAACAAAAATAATCTACCCAAATAATTGTAAATTTATTTTTTCATCATTCCTGAGAGATTGAGCGTACACCCAACTATTATGAATCTGTCGTTTCTTCTGAAGCAATTGACGCCTTCATATAATCTCGATTGAAGCGTGCAATATAGCTTAGTGAAATACCTTTGGGGCATTCGGCAGAACAGGCACCAGTATTGGTACAACTTCCGAAACCAGCATCATCGTGTGCATCCATCATATTCAGTACTCGACGATTTGATTCGACCTGTCCTTGTGGCAGCATATTGAGATGGGCAGCTTTAGCACTTAAAAATAGCATGGCTGATGAATTTTTACACGCAGCGACGCAAGCTCCACAACCAATACAAACAGCAGCATCCATTACTTCATTTGCCAAGCCTTTTTCGATAGGTAGCGAGTTACCATCAACTGCATTACCTGTACTTACAGAAATATATCCACCTGACTGAATAATGGTATCAAAAGCACTACGATCAACGACTAAATCTTTGATAACTGGGAAAGCTTGCGCTCTCCAGGGTTCAATATAAATCGTATCTCCATCTTTGAAGGAACGCATGTGTAATTGACAGGTAGTAATTCCTTGTACGGGGCCATGCGGTTGTCCGTTGATATACATACTACACATACCACAAATACCCTCTCGACAATCGTGGTCAAAGGCAACGGGTTCTTTCTTTTCTCCAATTAGCTGTGCATTTAGCACATCCATCATTTCTAAGAAAGACATATCTGGTGAGACCTCATTGAGTTGATAAGTCTCCATTTTGCCTTTATCTTGGCTATTTCTTTGACGCCAAACTTTTAGTGTAAGTTTCATAGCTTACGATATTTGATGAGGAAACAAAACAAGCATAAACGAGTTATTTCCTGTCTATTTATAACTTCTAGTTTTAAGTTCTACATTGTCAAAAACGAGGTTTTCTTTATGTAGTTTAGGAGCCGAGACATTGTTGGTATTGTATTCCCAAGCTGCCACGTAGGTATAATTTTCATCATCCCTAGCAGCTTCTCCTTCGGGGGTACGGTATTCTTCGCGGAAATGTCCTCCACAAGATTCGTTACGATCAAGCGCATCTTGACACATTAATTCGCCTAGTTCTAGGAAATCGGCAACACGCCCTGCTTTTTCTAGTTCTGGGTTTAGCTCATTCAATTTCCCAGGGATATAAACATCTTTCCAGAATTCTTCGCGTAGTTTTTGGATTTTTGTGATGGCACTTTTCAATCCTTTTTCATTACGTGCCATTCCGCAATTGTCCCACATAATTTTTCCAAGCTCCATGTGGAAAGAATCTACGGAACGGTTTCCTTGAATACTGATGAGTTTATTGAGTCGTTCTTTAACGGCTTTTTCTGCTTGTTTGAACTCTGGTAAATCGTTAGAAATTTTAGGAGTACGAATTTCTTTGGAAAGGAAACTACCAATGGTAACAGGTAAGACAAAATACCCATCGGCTAACCCCTGCATAAGGGCAGATGCGCCGAGTCGATTGGCTCCGTGATCGGAGAAGTTGGCTTCTCCAACAGCAAATAAGCCTGGTACAGATGTATTTAGTTCGTAGTCCACCCATAAACCGCCCATTGTATAGTGTACGGCTGGAAAGATTTTCATCGGCACTTTGTATGGGTTTTCATCAGTGATACGCTCGTACATGTCGAAGAGGTTGCTATATCGTTCACGCACCGTATCTTCTCCTAAACGTTCGATTGCTGAAGCAAAGTCAAGATAGACCGCATTTCCGTGTTCGATGACACTTTTTCCTTGATCGGTCATATATTTTGCCGCTCTGGAAGCTACGTCACGTGGTACGAGGTTTCCAAAGGCAGGATAGATGCGTTCTAGGTAATAGTCGCGATCTTCTTCTTTTATTTCTAATGGATTTTTTAGTCGGTCTTCTTTTCGTTTAGGTACCCATACCCGTCCATCGTTTCTCAAACTCTCGCTCATGAGGGTGAGTTTGGATTGATATTCTCCTGATACAGGGATACAGGTAGGGTGAATTTGGGTAAAACAAGGGTTGGCGAAATAAGCTCCTCTTCTGTGTGCTTTCCAAGCAGCAGTAACGTTTGATCCCATTGCATTGGTAGAAAGGAAGAATACGTTTCCATAACCACCCGTAGCTAGTACGACAGCATGGGCAGCATGGCTTTCGATTTCACCTGTAATCAGATTACGCGTGATGATTCCTCGTGCTTTTCCATCAACAATAACGACATCCAGCATTTCGTGGCGGTTGTACATCGTTACCGTTTTCTTATGGATTTGACGACTCAATGCGCTATATGCTCCTAGTAATAATTGCTGTCCTGTTTGTCCTCTAGCATAAAAAGTACGAGATACTTGTACCCCTCCAAAGGAACGGTTGGCAAGTAAGCCTCCATAATCGCGGGCAAAAGGTACGCCTTGTGCAACACATTGATCAATGATATTGGCACTCACTTCTGCTAGGCGATGTACATTGGACTCTCTGGAACGGTAGTCCCCTCCTTTAATGGTATCATAGAAAAGGCGGTACACACTATCTCCATCGTTTTGATAGTTTTTAGCAGCATTGATTCCTCCTTGAGCCGCAATACTATGAGCGCGTCTTGGGGAATCTTGGAAGCAAAAACATTTCACATTATAGCCTAATTCTCCCATTGTTGCCGCAGCGGCTCCTCCTGCTAGTCCACTTCCTACCACAATGACATCAATACGACGCTTATTATTGGGTGCTACTAATGGCACTTTCGATTTATAGTCGGTCCATTTATTGGCTAGTTCGCCCTTGGGGACTTTTGAATCTAAACTCATACTTGTCTATATAAAGAATGAACTGTTAATTAGATAGAATGGCGTCTTATTGTTGTAAAGACGCATCGTGCATGGAACTTCTTCCGCTTAATTATTGCATAGATTGGAAGAGGATATACAATGGTTGAATGGCAAAGCCAATTGGTACCAAGATGGAGTATGCTAAACCAACTCCTGAAATAATAGGTGTATATTTTTTGTGGGCTAGTCCTAAAGTACGGAAGGCACTTTGAAAGCCATGTTGTAGGTGTAATCCTAGAGCTACTAATGAGA
>JAHDCM010000001.1:0-5116 GCA_020629895.1 Bacteroidota bacterium | reverse complement strand
CGGAAGGCACTTTGAAAGCCATGTTGTAGGTGTAATCCTAGAGCTACTAATGAGATTAGATAGATAAGCACGTACCACCATTGTGAAAAGGCAGCCACTACAATGGAGTATAAATCTTTGTACTTTACCCCATCATACTCAACATAAGGCAGCGTGCCGAATTTCATTTCAAACCAGAAGCTTTTGAGGTGCACAACTAGGAAAAATAGAATAATTACTCCGAGCAGTGCCATATTACGGGATGCCCAAGAACTATTGGCACTACCTTTTACCATTGCATATTTCACAGGTCGTGCTTTTTTATTTTTCATTGCCAGCATGATTCCATCTACGGCATGAAATAAAATGGCAAGGTAGGTGATAATTGAAGCAATTTTAATGACGGGATTAGTCGTCATTTCCTTCGTATATTTGTTAAATGCTTCTCCTCCATCGTTTAGAAGTAGCTGAAAATTACCTGACATGTGAATCACTAGGAATAAGCACAGGAATAAACCTGTAAGTCCCATGATCAATTTCCTTCCGATTGAGGAAGTGAAAAAATTTCGAATCCAACTCATAATAGCACTGGTTCTGAATTAAAATTTTTAGGGGGATGCTGCTTAGAGGCTTTTTTAGAGACAATAGCTCCTCCCCTATTTTTTTCTCACACAAATGTATTCAATAATCATTTAGTATTATAGCTTGTTTTGATAAATTTTTAGGATGCTAACATATCCTTTAGGCTTAGATAACGCAAATCAATTAGTTCATTGCTTTTTGGAGTAGGGCGACCATTGGTTAAAAAAATGGTTTTCATGCCTAACTTTCGAGCAAATTGCATATCGGAAATAGAGTCGCCAATCATGACTGATTTTGCAAAATCAATTTCTGGGAAATCTGCTTTTGCTTGATAGCCCATTCCTGCATTGGGTTTTCGACAGCGGCACTGTTCGCGTTGTAGGTGTGGACAGTAATAATAACAATCGACATCCACTTCAACTTCATCAAATGCTTGTTGCATTCGCTCAAAGATGTGGAGTAAGTCTTCTTCTGCCATTATTCCTTTTCCAATACCTTGTTGATTGGTAACTACAACAACTCGACCAAAAGTACGTCGAAAAAGAGGCATAATTTCCATCACACCCTCTAAGAAATCAAATTCTTCCCACTTGCGTACATAACCTGCATCAATTTTTCGATTTAACACCCCATCTCGGTCTAAAAATAAAGTCCAGGAGGTGTTGATCTTCCAATTGTTAATCCAATTTATCATTTAGTTTGTCTTGTAACAATAAAATACATCTTTTGTTTATTCCTTTTTAACAGCCTGTACATCAATCTCTTTAGCCAAACTTCTTTTCAATTTCTCTTGAGCTGCCGAGTCTAGGGGATTGCTTGTCTCCCATGTCTTATAGGGTTGTGAATCCCAAAATTTTCGATAACCATCCTCCACGACAAATTCGGCAGGATTCACATTAAACATCTCTTTGATTTCTTTAAATAAATCGACTGCCTCTTGGTAGCGTTCTTGGGTTAATAAAACATCTACCATGCTCCATAAGGCGGGTTCTAATTCAGGTTCTTTATCCAGGCATTTGCGTAGATAAAGCTCAGTAGTATCCAGTTTGTTGAGGGTTCGGTAAATATCGGCACGCATAACATGTAAGTATGGGTCTCCCCCTATTTTAAACTCTAAGCTATCAATATGTTGTAAGATGGTTGGATATTTTTTATCTACTAGTGAAAAATCTAATTGCATTAGTTCTACAACTGCATCACTGGGAAAGCGTTTTTTGAACTCTTTTACGGCTTCTTGGTAGGTTTTTTCATTGACATTGTGTGCTACATTAATCCGCATGATCTGGATCATTTTATCTGCTAGCATTTTTTCAGGTAAGGCATCTATTTTTTGTAGTGCTTTTTTATGCTTACTATCTGTGACCAATGCGGCAATTTCATCAATTTGTTTACTATGTTTAATAAAGGATCGTTCTTCTGGGGGAAGCGAGTGATAAAAACTAGTATCTTCTAATTCGGTAAGGCTTGCAGTAAAAAGGCGTTGAATGGTTTGGCTAAATTTAATTCCCCCCATATAGATATAAAAATCTTTGACACGTGGCTCGCCGTTTTCATTTAGTTCGAGTACTAGTTCGTGATAGTTGATTCCTTCGGCAGCTACTAATCGAAAAATAGCAGCTGGAGCCTCGTGTAAGCCTGTTAAATGCAAAAACTTATAGTGTCCTGTCTGTCCTAGTGAATTAATGATTTGTTCACCTACATCTAAGTTTTCTTGCAGACCTGCACGAAAACCATCTTTTAAGGTTTGATTGACTTTGATAGGTGTTACAATGTCATTTACTAATGGTACAGCATCAAAGTGACGATTAAAAAACATGGCATCTCCTCTGTTTACAGCCTCTTCCATCTGTAACACAAACTCATTATAGATTTGGTCGTAATCATGTTCCATTACTACCGCTGAAGTAGCATTATCTGCTGCTTCTTTTTTTTGTTTACAAGCACTACTACTGGCTATGATTAATAGTAGTACTATTCCTATTGGAATCAAAGAACGCATGTTGAAAAATAAATGACCAGGCGTTTTCATGAATATGATTCTGTTGATCTGTTTGTAATAATTTACTTAACAACTATTTTAGAGCTAGAAATAACTTCTCCCCGTACATTTATACACTTCAAAAGATATAAGTTAGGAGCTAAGTTTTCAAGGTCAATCGTTAAATGCTGACTACCTTTCTTTATTTTACCTTCCTTTACCTTTTGCCCATTTACATCATATAACACATACTGACTAGGTTGTTTCTGAGTAGTTTCCCACTCCACATATAGTTGTTCTTGAACGGGGTTTGGGTACAAAGATACAGGAAGTTTTTGATTGCTTGGTAGAGCAGTGGTGACTAATGGTGTAATGATGAAGTCAGTAACCTTAGCCAAATGATCGGATGCACGCTCGCTATCTGCATTTTGCAAACCGTACCTTTCTAGTATCTCTTGCGGCATTGATTCGGTGTTTAAGGTATAAGCTTTTTCGATTTGCATCACACTATTAGAATAAATAAAATAGTCTATTCTTCCAGGCGTGAAGTCGCTAAACTCTCTTCGCCAAGTATAAGTCCACCGATCATGCGAATGCCTTGAAATCAAATCCTCAAAACCTGTACCATCCCAGTCAGGTTCTCCTCCTTCCCCCCATATATTTGTATTAAAAATAGCTCCTGTTAATAATGTCTTTAAAGGGCGACTACTACCTACCAGGTTTAAATCTCCTGATAAAATAATGGGAGTCCCTTTCGCTATATCAATACGTCCACCTGGTGTTTTAGCATCTAGTATAAAATCAATAAATGCATCTGCCTCTTCTAAACGGCGATCATCCCCTGCACAACATTTTAAATGTGCGTTTACTACTAAGAGTTGCTCACCCAATCCACTAGGCAATTCAATCAAAGAAGCTGTTAGGCGGCGTCCATCTTGGGTAATATCCCAACTTTGAGCAATACGAAACCTACTAGCGGTGATATTGCCAGGGTCTTCTTTAGCGGCATACCATCCCTCTTGAGTATCAGGCAACCAACGATTTAATAACCGTTCTACTTCACTTGGGGAGGTATCCCAACATTCATTAAAAGTAATAATGTCAGGTTGTGTTGTGGTTATAATACGTTCAAAAGCAGGTAATCTACCACTACTTAATAAGCCATCTTGTTCTGTATTAAACGTCATTAAACGGATATGTTCCATTTCTTCTTTTTCTAAAGAAATTGGTATGACTTCTAGGGGTTCTTGCATTTCAATATTATAAGCAAAACTACCTTCGTCTGGCATCACGTCTCCTCCAAAAAAACGCTCTCCATCTGCAATAACTATTCGAAAACTTGGACGCGGAAACAAGGAGGTACCTAGCCAACCTCTAGCATTTAGGGGGATTGCTAGTTCATGTGTTCGACTTGATACAGAGGGCATATTCATGACTCCCATTTCATTTAATCCTGTCGTTTCTTGAAAAGAACCATTTTGATCATATCGCTTTGCCTCCAAGCGGCTCATTTCAATCACCCAATCCCCTCCTATTCCATTGATTGGATAGCCCGTCTCAGCATCGAAGTCTACATCCAAGTATATCAGGATATTGTTATCATCAGATAAATGCACCTCTGTTGCCAATTCTAGTTTAATGTACAAGTAGGCATCATCATTGGTAACGGCTAATTCTAAAAAGTCGGCTTGGGTATGGTCATTGACAGTATCTTGGTATTTCAAGGGGATTGCCTCCCAATCATCTACCCGTCCATCTAGTAAGATTTGAGGCGATTGCGCTTTTAGTTCGAATAAGCTCACTACTATGAGTAGAATGACCGAAAATGATTTGTTCATAAAATTGACTAACTAGATGATTTGATTAGGGCTGTATTATCGTTTCCATGCTCTTGTCATTTCTCGTTTATTTTTTGGACCTGGCAAAGGTTCTAAGTCAAAGCCTGCGGCTTTTATGGCGCGTTTTACTACGCCTTTGGCACAATAAGTGGTGAAACAAGCATTGGTTTGGAGTGCAAGATACATCTTTTCAAATATTTCTTGTGTCCACAATTCGGGTTGCGAGGTGGGAGCAAAGGCATCGAAATATAATAACTGATATGCCTGAGGAACGGGGCTAAAATCTTGTATTTGGATGTGCTGTTTTTCTAGTACAAACTGAGGGGTAATCGAAACCTGTTCATTCCAAGCAGCTTGATGCATTTTTTGAAAGATAGTTGGACTACCTAATAAAGCTGGAAAATTGAGGGCAGCTACCATTTCTTGCTCTACGGGATAAGCTTCGAGGCTGGTATAATGGATGACTTGTTGTGGTGCCTGTTGTTGGCAGTATTGAAGGGTCAACAAGGCATTTAAGCCTGTACCAAAGCCCATTTCTAAGATATGTAGTGGTTGGGTGTTGTCTTGGTGTTGTTCTAAAATAGGTATTAATCCTGCTTCGATAAACACGTGTTGTGATTCTTGTAAGGCTCCATAGATGGAATGATAGTGTTCGTCCATTTCTTCCCACCAGATGGAGGAGGTGCCATCTTCGGTGGTGATAACTTTTCGGGTCATGGTAATAATGAGTGAATGAGTG
>JAHDCM010000200.1 GCA_020629895.1 Bacteroidota bacterium | reverse complement strand
GGTAGCTTGGCGAAGTAGAAAGGTCGTGAGGCAATGCCTAGCAGGGCTGACGAAGGAAGACACTGCTAGGCATCGTTGCCGAACCCCTTTTCTAGGAGCCAACTACAAGCGGATAGCCCGACCCCATTTTTATGAAAAAAGATGCCACCAGCGAGACGCTGGCGGGAACATCTTTTTTCATAAAAATGGGGACACGCCCAGTTTAATAATGATTGGGTGCTTGGATATACTACTTGTTATTTTGTAAGATTTCGTGGCCTAATTTATCTCGTTTTGTTTTTAGGTATTGTTCATTGTGTTCATTTGGTGGAATTTCGATTTTTACATTATCGACAATTTCCAAGCCATATCCAATAAGTCCAACTCGTTTTTTGGGGTTATTGGTCATGAGTTTGATTTTAGAGACATTAAGGTCTCGAAGAATTTGCGCACCGATACCATAATCTCGTTGATCTTTTTTGAAACCAAGTGCTAAATTTGCTTCCACCGTGTCATGTCCTTCCTCTTGAAGTTTGTAAGCTTTTAGTTTGTTGAGTAAACCAATGCCGCGTCCTTCTTGGTTCATGTAAAGAATAATTCCTTTTCCTGCGGTTTCTACCTGTTGCATAGATACGTGTAATTGGTCGCCACAATCGCAACGTAGGGAACCTAAAATATCGCCTGTAACACAAGATGAATGCACTCTTACAAGAACAGATTCGTCGGCTTGCCAACTACCTTTTACCATTGCAAGATGTTGTTCGCCTGTATGAATTTCGGTATATGCAATGAGGTCAAAATCACCATATTTGGTCGGCATTTTTACAGACACTTCTCGTTTGATGAGGCGATCTTTAGCAAGTCGGTAGGAAATTAAATCTTTAATAGAGATAATTTTGAGGTCGAATTTTTTGGCAACTTCTAGCAATTCTGGAAGGCGTGCCATTGTCCCATCTTCATTCATGATTTCGACAAGTACACCTGCTGGTTCGAAACCTGCAAGGCGGGCAAGATCAATAGCGGCTTCGGTATGTCCTGCTCGACGTAGTACCCCGCCTCTGCGCGCGCGCAGGGGGAAAATGTGCCCTGGTTTTCCAAATTCTTCTTTGTGGATATTCGGATTAATAAGGGCTTTGATGGTTTTGGAACGGTCAGAAGCCGAAATACCAGTGGTACAGCCATGTCCATTGAGATCGACGGGAACGGTAAAAGGTGTTTCATGAAGGGCTGTATTGGAACTAACCATGAGTTCGAGGCCTAGTTCATCACAGCGATCTTCGATAATGGGAGCGCAGATAAGCCCGCGTCCATGTGTAGCCATAAAGTTGATAATTTCGGGGGTAGCATTACGAGCAGCTGTAATGAAATCGCCTTCATTTTCTCGGTCTTCGTCATCTACTACAATCACTAATTTACCTGCTTTGATGGCTTCAATGGCTTCATCAATGGTGTTCAACTTGGTTGATGTTCCGTTTTGTTGGTTTCCAAACATTTGTTTTGATTCCTTTTAGAAAATTAAAAAAGCCCAGTAGTAAAGCTAAGTTCATCAGGTAGAAATAACTGATAAAACGTAAGGGGGGAAGGTGTATTGGTACCTTTTTTAACAAGTAGTCGAATAGCGGACTGAGCAATGCTAGTGTTTGTAAGATTAACAAAATAGAGAAAAAGATGTTCTCCTTACATACAATGACATTGCAAAGGTACGCAGCAATTAAAAGAAATGGCCCAAACCAACGAAGTATTTTATGAGAAAAGAAATTAAAAGCAATCCACTTATGAGAAGGGTGCAGCAAATGACTGAAATGCTTGAGGTTTTGAAAGTTACCTGCTGAGATACGTTTTTTACGTCTAAATTCTTCCATTTGATCGTCGGAAACATCTTCTTCACATATTGCAAAAGGCTCTTTAATAGCTTTATGTTTTTGTTCTAATACTTTGAGTGTCAGATAGAAATCATCGACTATGAAGTTGTTAGGAACAGGGCTAAATAAACTGGCTCGCATGGCATAACAGGCTCCAAAAGCTCCCATCATACTGCCGTCTAATAAGCCTTCGAGGTATTTTATGTCATTTTCACGTTTGATATACCAACTTTCTTGGAAAGAAATGCCTGTATTGCGAATGCCTTTATTGAAAATATTGGCTGCGACAAGTCCAATGCGTGGATTTTTGAAGTGTTTGCTTAGTAGGTAGATGGTAGGTGGGGTGAAAAAGACATTGGCATCAGTCATAATAATGATATTCGACGCATTAGCTTGAAGTTGTTTTTTGTTAGTAGTGAATAACTTATTGATAATCCGAATTTTACCATTTCTTCCTTCAAAAATACTTAAAGTGATGTTGGGATAGGTGAGTTGTGCTTCTTGTATAATTTGGTGGGTTTGGTCATTGGAGTTGTCTGAACCAATAATTAGGTGGATTTTATCGAGTGGATAGGTTGTGTGGTGGAAGATAGAATGGATTTTGGTGGCAATGACTTTTTCTTCATTATAAACAGCCATTAGTATAAAAACATGAGGATGTTGTTTGGAAGAGAGTGGATAAACTTGGTCGTTGGGTTGTTTTTTACGCGTTAACCACTTGAGGAGGAGTGGATATAATACATAGGTGTGGACTAAGCAGCTAAGTGAGAAAAATAAAATTAATATGGCTAGTGTTTGTCCCAAATTACATGATCATCTTGTTCAAAATAGTGTGAGGTACAAACATAGTTTAAAAATGGGGAAGTGTGAAATAAAGTAAGACTTTTAGCGAATAGGTGTTTATTTTGTTTCATCTTTATTTATATTAACCTATTAACAAGTAACGTTTTACTAGTAAAATCGTCGAATATACAGCACCCAATATTACTGATTAAATGCCATGAACAATGCGACTAAAGCTAATCATTTTTAGTTTATTCTTTACGAATATTTTACCGAGTTTTTCCCAAAAAAAAGCAGCTTCTCCCTATAAATGTTCCAAAGATATTCTCGATCGTCCTGCTCCAAAAGATGAAATGGAGCGTCAATTGAAATACAATGAACAGATGATGCAGTTTGCTATGATTGGTGAGTTTGAGCAAGCCTTAGCCGCCAATGACTCATTGGGAGGATGGGAACCCGAAATTAGTCAAGCGGATGCCGATTCGTTTTACCATCACTTCGAAAACTATGAGGCAGTCGATTATATCTTAGAATCAGCATCCGATTATCGCGCTGTATTTATCAATGAAGCGCACCATATTCCCATGCATCGTGCTTTTACTTATTCTTTATTGCGCGGCTTATACGATCAAGGGTTTCGTTACTTAGGCTTAGAAGCTTTGAGTTATGAAGATAGTTTGGTGAATGAGCGAGGCTACCCAATAACTAGTTCGGGTTATTTGGTACAAGAACCGATGATGAATGAACTCATCCGAGAAGCTATTTGGCTTGGTTTTACTGTATTCCCTTACGAAAATAACCATGATACATTAGACCGAGAACAAGGCCAGGCGTGGAATATTTATCAGCAAATAAAAGATGACCCAACAGCTAAAGTGCTGGTTCACGCAGGCTATGAACATATTAGTGAAGATGAAAATTACGATCTTGCGGGAGCCACTCCAATGGCAGTACATTTTAAGAAATTATCAGGAATTGATCCACTTAGCATTGATCAAACGCGTATGCATGAACACAGCGAAAGTCGTTTTGAAAATGCTTATTATGAGTTGATTGGTTATCCGCGTACACCACAAGTGTTTATCACACACGATGGAGCAGCCTTTGTTGATCCTAGTGATGCTAGACATTATGATATTCAAGTTTTTCATCCACGAACACGCTATGTAGAAGAACGCCCCGATTGGCAAATGCTTGGAGGACATAAAGAATTAGTGCCACTCAAAAGGTTACGTTTTGATATTGATTTACCAGTACTGATTAAGGTCTATTATGATGGAGAAGACCTAGAAACAGCAATTCCCACTGATATTTTGGAGGTGAGAGATCGAGAAGATCCGCTATTTTTATTATTGGACAAAGGGAAATACTGGATGGTAATTGAGAATGATCGGGGAGAGGTACAAGAGGAAGATCTAAAAGTAAGGTAAACAAAATCATACCAATCCATGATTAATATTAATTTAGTTATTCGTATTTTTGTCATGTAAAACAGTAGTACTTTTAGCACAAAAGATATTTTCCCCAAAAAAAAGTTACACAACTTTGTAATAATAATGTGAACAAGACAACTAATGGTTTGTATAATTCAAAACAAAACGTTGATTGTGATTTATACAAACAACTATCTTTTAATAAATAAAGCATTATGAGACTAAATTCCATGTCCAATCTCTTCAAAGTCACTGGACTACTACTATGTTGTCTTTTTTTCAGTACCAACGATATGCAGGCACAAAAGAAAAAAAAGATCAAAGACGTTTTAACGACTCAACCTACTCAAAAGGATGTTCCTCCCATTATTGACCGAGAAACCTTTTTTGGTGATCCTGAAATAACAGGAGCGCAGCTTTCGCCAGATGGTAAGTATATGACTTTTATTAAGCCATTTAACGAGGTTAGAAATATTTGGGTAAAGGAAACCAATGAGCCGTTTGAAAAAGCCAAACCATTAACAGCGGATGACAAGCCGATTCCAGGATATTTTTGGAGTAGAGATGGCAAGTACGTATTATACGTGCAAGATAAAGATGGAAACGAGGACTTTCACGTATGGGCAGTTAATCCTGCTGATAAATTAGCCGAAGGACAAAAAGTACCCGAAGCACGTGACATTACTCCTGTTGATAGTGTTAGAGCTTATATTTATTCCGTTCCTGAAAGTAAGCCTGATGTAATGTACATTGGTTTTAATGACCGCGATCGTGCTTACCATGACCTTTATGAAGTAAATATTGCTACTGGTGAGCGTAAGTTAATTCACGAAAACAAGGAAAAAATCAATGGTTGGGAATTCGATCTTAATGACGAATTACGTTTAGCAACTCGTACCAACGAAAGTGGAGGAACGGAAGTGCTACGTATTGACGAAAAAGGCAATTTTGTGAAATGTTACGAATGTAATATCGAAGAAAATTGCTACCCTTATCGCTACCACAAAAATGGAAAACAAGTGTATATGGTGACCAATAAAGGTGATCGTAATCTTTCAGAATTAATCTTGTTCAATCCAGAAACAGGAGAAGAAGAATTTGTAGAATCTGATCCTGAAAAACAAGTAGACTTTGGTAGAGCTTACTTCTCAGATGTAACAGACGAACTAATTGGTACGCGCTACTATGGCGATAAGCCGCGTACTTATATTACCGAGCCTGCAATGAAAGCAGACTACGAATTATTACAAGATAAATTTCCAGGTGTAGAAGTTAACTTTGGTTCTTCGACCGACGATGAGCAACTATTTATCGTTTATGCCAATAGTGATACTGACCCTGGTGCCGCCTACCTATTTGATCGTAAAACAAAAGACATTACTTTCCAATACCGCCCACGTCCCGATCTGCCTACCGAGCATTTAGCGCCAATGAAAGCAGTGCGTTATAAATCTTCTGACGGAATGGAAATTCCTGCTTATTTGACAATCCCTAAAGGGTATAAAGCAGAAAATTTACCTGCTATCTTATTGGTACACGGAGGCCCTTGGTCACGTGATAGCTGGGGATATAACTCTTTCGCTCAATTCTGGGCAAACCGTGGATACGTTGTCTTACAACCCAATTTTAGAGGCTCTACTGGATACGGAAAAGAGTTTTTAAATGCAGGTAATGGAGAATGGGGTAAGAAAATGCAAGACGATGTGACTTGGGGAGCTAAATATCTTATCGAACAAGGGATCGCTGATCCTGACAAAGTAGGAATTATGGGTGGCTCGTATGGTGGATATGCTACATTAGCAGGTGTGACCTTTACTCCTGATACCTATGCTGCTGGTGTTTCTATTGTAGGCCCTTCTAACCTTGTTACCTTATTAGAGTCAATCCCTCCATACTGGGAAAGTATTCGAGTAATGTTCCACAACCGCATGGGTGATCCAAACACAGAAGAAGGATTAGCGATGTTAAAAGAGCGTTCGCCACTAAATTCTGCTGATAAAATTAAAGTGCCATTAATGGTCGTGCAAGGAGCAAATGACCCACGTGTTAAAAAAGCAGAATCAGATCAAATTGTAGTAGCTATGCGTGAATTAGGCTTACCTGTACAATACTTGGTTGCTCCTGATGAAGGACACGGTTTCCGTCAACCTGAAAACAATATGGCCTTTATTTCTGCTGCTGAAAAATTCTTGGCCGAACATTTAGGAGGTCGCGCACAAGATGAAGTACCTGAAAATATCGCTCAAAAATTAAAAGATATTACCGTTGACATCAACACCGTTGAGTTGCCAAAAGCATTGACTGAAGAGGATAAAAATGCAACAATGGCAAAGCCTGAATTTGATTTGAAGCCTGCTACTTTCAAGTATCAAATGAAAATCAAAATTCAAGGACAAGAGTTGCCAATGGAGGTAAAACGTACCATCGAAGAAAAAGATGGAAAATGGCTCGTAAGTGATAAGTCATTCTCTATGATGGGAGAATCTTCTGATGTATGTGTCCTTGAAAAAGGATCACTCGCTTGTGTGTCTCGTGAGGCAGTACAAGGACCAGCGAAAGTAAGTGTCACTTATGCTCCTGATCATATCAAAGGGAATATGAACATGCAAGGAAAAGATACTCCTATTGATCAAAAGCTAGATGCACCTGTTATTGCAGACGGTGCGGCTCTTGATCTTTACTTAGTCAATCTTCCTATCAAAGAAGGATATAGCACCAAGTACCGTATCTATGATATGCGTGGACAAAAAGTAAAGAATTATGAGTTCAAAGTAGTAGCCAAAGAAAGTATAAAAGTGCCAGCGGGTAGCTTTGACGTTTTCAAGGCAGAAATTGCTTCTTTAGATGGTGATGCAGGTGAGCGTACGATGTGGATTTCTACGAAAGATCACCGTTGTATCGTAAAACAAACAGCTACTGTTCCAGAAATGGGAGGAGCTACTATTGTATCTGAATTGGCAAAGATCAAATAGTCAGTGCTTATTTTATAGATAAAAGTTACTAACAACCAGAAGCGGAAGAGTCATCTTCCGCTTTTTTTTTAGCATTAGGCAAATTAAAAAAAATAAATCCACAACTTTACTTGCCTCTTTTTAAGCTACTC
>JAHDCM010000199.1:2758-7200 GCA_020629895.1 Bacteroidota bacterium | reverse complement strand
AGGGAATGAGGGAATGAGGGAAAACAAGCATTGTGTGATAAAAAAAGAAAACCTCAACAGAAATCAAAGATTAATCTGATGAGGTCAAAACTAATTATGAAAATAAGAAAAGCGCCCTAGCCAAATTTAGTGGGAACTCAAGCCACAAGTGGCGAATTCCTGCCTTAATCATTAAGACAATTCAAATATACGGCGAAAACCAAAAACTTGCAAATAAATGACAATAAAAGTGGAAAAATAATTTAACTAAAAAATAAAATTATAGAATTCCACACTATCAAAACCCTTATAAACAAAGAATTGGAGCTATTTTGAGACTATAAAGCATGATGAAAATAATTTTTTACAAATATTGTATTCTCATTTAGCCTGTTTAGTCTAACATCGTGTACTTGTAATTTTAATTCAACAAATTAAATCTCATTTACATTACAGACAAACAAATGACATTTCTTTCATATTAATAGATACTTTTCGACCTAAAATAAGCGGAAAATTATCGCTGATATGTCCTGCGGGGAAATCAAAAATAAGCGGATAATCATAGTCTGCCAGATGTTCTAAAATAATCGCTTCGGCTGTTTTACCAAAAGGAGTTGTATTATCGTTCATATCGCTCATACCACCAACAATTAAGGCGGCTAAAGGTTCCAACTTACCACTTCGTTTCAGTGCTATCATCATTCGATCTATATGGTATAAATATTCGTCGAGGTCTTCGATAAACAAAACTTTACCCCTCGTATCTATATCGGCATCACTTCCCATAAGACTGTATAAAATAGATAGGTTTCCCCCCACCAACTGCCCTTCAAACTCCCCAGCCCGATTAAAAGGATGTGGATTGAGTTGGTATTGTAGGGTCTCACCAATTAATGCTGTTCGTATATTTGTTAGTGATGCTGGCGAATTTCCATCATACACACTTGGCATTGTGGCATGCAGTGTTTGTACCTGACATTGTTGATGTATATAACTGTGTAACACAGTAATATCACTAAAGCCCACGATCCATTTGGGGTGTTTACAAAAGTTATTGAAGTTGAGCTTATCTAAGAGACGTACGGTGCCGTAACCGCCTCGTGCGCAAATAATGGCTTTGATGTTTGGATCGTCGAGCATGGCTTGTAAATCGGTGGCTCGTTCTTGGTCGCTGCCTCCGAATTGATCTTGTACTTTACCAATGGTATTTCCAAGCTGTACTTTCCAGCCCCAAGCTTCGAACATGGAAATGGCAGCTTGTAAATCTTCTTTTTGGATGGAACGGGCAGTGGCTAAAATACCGACGGTATCGCCTGCTTGTAGATATGGTGGAACTTTCAATGGATGAATGATATTTATTAACGATAAATGCACAGGCATTATCTATTGATTTATTTCTATCTTTGCACGAAATTTTAAAAATTAGAACATCATGAAAGAACCTAAAAGGTATTTAGTGACATCGGCTCTTCCTTATGCCAATGGCCCGCAACATTTCGGACACTTAGCTGGTGCGTATATTCCTGCTGACATCTACGTTCGATATTTGCGTATGATGGGGGAAGATGTGCTATTTATCTGTGGTTCGGATGAACATGGAGCCGCCATTACGATTCAGGCGAAGAAAGAGGGCATTACGCCTCAAACCATCATTGATAAATACCATCCGCTTAACAAGGAATGTTTCCGCAAGATCGGTATTTCCTTCGATATTTACCATCGTACTTCAGAAAAGCTACATCACGAAACCTCTTCGGATTATTTTAAGACACTTTATGATAAGGGCGTTTTTATTGAAAAGGAATCGGAACAATTGTTTGATGAGAAATTCCAACAGTTCTTGGCAGATCGTTATATCAAGGGAACTTGCCCTAAATGTGCCAATGAAGATGCTTATGGTGATCAGTGCGAAAAATGTGGTAGCGATCTAAGTCCGACTGAGTTGATTAATCCTGTTTCTACGCTGAGTGGTGAGACGCCTATTTTGAAGACTACCAAGCATTGGTATCTTCCAATGGATAAGTATGAGGGGGTGATAAGAGAATGGATTGATAAGGCACAAGCTAGTGAGAAATGGAAAAAGCATGTGTTAGGGCAGTGTTTATCGTGGCTTGATCAGGGTTTGCATGCTCGCTCTATGACGCGTGACTTGGATTGGGGGGTAAAAGTGCCTTTGGAGGGGGCAGACGGCAAAGTATTGTATGTCTGGTTAGATGCTCCAATTGGTTATATTTCTGCGACTAAGGCTCTCATTCCTGATCAGTGGGAAACGTATTGGAAAGATGATGAAACGAAATTAGTCCATTTTATTGGTAAAGATAATATTGTTTTTCACTGTATCATCTTCCCTATTTTGTTGATGGCTCATGGCGAATATGTCTTGCCTGTCAATGTCCCTGCCAATCAGTTTATGAACCTAGAAGGCAATAAGATGTCTACCTCTCGTAATTATGCGGTTTGGTTGTATGAATATCTTAAAGAGTTTCCAGGCCAGGAAGATGTGCTGCGCTATGCCTTGACCGCTAATATGCCTGAAAACAAGGATAGTGATTTTTCTTGGAAGGATTTTCAGGCACGCAATAATAATGAATTGGTCGGCATTTTTGGGAACCTCGTCAATCGTGTCATTGTACTTACGCATAAATATTTTGGTGGTACGATTCCCGACATACCAACAGAAGCAGAGCAGGCTGTTTTGGAACAAGCGGAAGAGGTATATGCTGCTTTACAGGCCTTTCCTCATGAATTAGATGCTGCTATTCACCGTTACGAGTTTCGTAATGCCTTGAATGAGGTAATCAATTTGGCAAGGGTAGGTAATAAGTTTTTGACAGATACAGAGCCGTGGAAACTATTTAAAGTAGATGCTGACAAAACAGCAAAAGTACTGGCGATTAGCTTGGAGTTGATTGCTCGTTTAGCGGTTTACTGTGAACCTTTCTTACCTTTTACATCTGCTCGATTGAAAAAGATGTTATTGTTGGATGAAACGGCTGTACAGGAAGTTTTGGCGGGTAGCTTTCGGGTAAAAGCGGGTTATCAGGTAGGAGCAAAGGAGTTGTTGTTTAGTAAAATTGATGATGCTCAAATTCAACCACAAATTGACCGTTTAGCAACTATTCAGCAGGTCTTACAGGCTGCTAAAGAAGATGCAGCTTCTACACCAGTAGAAAGCACTTCTTTTGAACCATTAAAACCTGAAATTACTTATGAAGATTTTAGCAAGCTTGATATTCGTACAGGTACCATTACTACTGCTGTTAAAATGAAAAAGGCAAACAAACTGCTACAACTTACCGTAGACCTCGGTTTTGAGGAGCGCACTGTTGTATCAGGTATTGCCGAACATTATACACCAGAAGATATTATTGGGCAACAAGTACTTTTATTGGCTAATTTGGCTCCTCGTAAATTGCGTGGTGTTGAAAGTCAAGGAATGATTTTGATGGCGAGTGACAAGCGTTTACATTTTGTTGCTCCTGTTGATGTTATTGATAATGGTCAGGTAATATCTTAACAAAGTAACTGAAAAATAAAAAGACAGTAAACGAAACGTCTCTCAATTACGTTTCCTGTTTACTGTCTTTTTTATATTCCTTATTTGTAAGTCCAATTCGAGAAAATTAATACCTTCGCGCAACAATTTGAAATAATTCACTTTCCATGAAACAACTATTCAGCCTACTTCTTTTTTGTTGTATTACCCATTTTGCTTTGGCACAAGAAGACACGCCAAGCGATTCTGAAGAGCAAGCAAAAGAAGTGATTGTAAAACGTAAAACAGAAACCACCAGAGCCGATACGCCTCCTAAAGGGGTCGATTTTTCTCAAATGCAGACGCGAGATCGGCTCATTTTTGAGATTGCACATGATAATTGGACTAATAAACCTGATAGTTTGAAGGTTAGGTGGTGGAATCGCGGTGTTAATATCTACTTAATGTATGATATGCCCCTCCTCAACTCGAAAAATGTGAGTTTTGCCCCTGGACTTGGAATTTCTACCACCAATGTCTACCACAATTCTCGTATCATGAATAATGATTCGGTGAGCTTTTTCCGCCCTATTGAAAACATTAGTGATACGCTTTCTTGGCGGAAAAACAAGCTATCTACGACCTTTATAGATGTGCCTTTGGAATTGCGTTTCCGCACGAACCCCAATCGTTATAATAAGAGTTTTAAAATTGCGATTGGTGCGCGAGTTGGCTATATGCTAAGTTCGAAGATTAAGTATAAAGGGGAATTGGAAAATGAGCCAGATGAGGTATTCTTAAAAAACAAACGCCTACCGAATATCAATAATTTCAAATATGGGCCTTCTATTCGAATAGGTTATTCCAACTTCAATATTTTTGCCTACTATTCTATATCTACCTTGTTTGAGCGTAATGCAGGTCCAGGCATTCGACCTTTGTCGATTGGATTTAGTTTTAATAGTTTTTAAAGGAGAGATTGTAA
>JAHDCM010000199.1:0-2658 GCA_020629895.1 Bacteroidota bacterium | reverse complement strand
GTATGTGCTTTTAACAATAAGCGACAGGTGCCAACCAAACCTGCTACTACTACTATTGCCATAATCAACCAGCTTACCTCTGTTCGTGCGAAGTCAATCGCCCAAACTGCTACTGATACAAGGCCTCCCATTCCGAGTGCGTGCAAACTGATGGTTTGACGTATGGCTGTAAAAAAGAAGGCCAGAGCTAAGGCAAAACAAGGGCCTAATAACACTTGTGCCAGCACTGGATGAAAGCTATTCCGAAAAAAAATAGAAAAAGTCCAAGAGAAGCAAACAATCGTGGGAATGAGAATGGTTAGGCGTTTATCTCTATCTTGGAAGGAAAAATTATCTATAAACCCTAATAAACGCATGAGCAGAATAGCGACTAATGGAAAAAAAATGGAGTTGACAACCATTAGTAATAAGACGGTACTCACATTATTCAGAAAATAGGGATTTGCCTTTACTAAAAATAATATCGCATAAGTCGGCACAAAAATAGGGTGCATCATTATGGATATGAATTGGGCAAATAAGCGCATCATAGACTTGGGGCTTGGGTGAAGCTAAAAAACAAATACCAAGCAATTTATAAATTACTTGGTATTTATGCAAAAATAGCAATTTTGTAGCTGCGAGTGTCTACGAAATGCTTCTTATTTTAATTTACTACTTATAACTGCTTACGCAATCGGGCAACAGGAATGTTCATTTGCTCTCGGTATTTGGCAACCGTTCGGCGGGCAATATTATACCCTTGCCCTACTAATGCTTCGGTCAGTTTTTGATCCGATAAAGGTTTGCGTTTATTTTCCTTCTCAATCAAGTTGCTCAAAATCTTTTTCACCTCTCTCGTAGAAACCTCCTCTCCACTATCTGTTTGTAAGGATTCAGAAAAGAACGATTTCAACTTAAAAGTACCAAACTCTGTTTGCACATACTTACTATTAGACACCCGTGAGACCGTCGAAATATCTAAGCCTGTGATTTCGGCAATATCCTTCAAAATCATAGGGCGCAAGCGCACATCATCACCCGACACAAAATAGTCGTACTGATAATCTAAAATAGCATTCATGGTTTTTAGCATCGTCTGCTGTCGTTGTTTAATCGCATCTATAAACCACTTCGCAGAGTCTATTTTTTGCTTGATAAACAATACTGCTTCTTTCTGTTTCTTCGTTTTCTTCTTCGTCACCGAATACTCCTTTAGCATATCCTTATACGTATCACTAATACGCAAATCAGGTGCATTACGTGAATTAAGGCTTAATTCGAGTTTGCCACTATTGTTATTCACAATAAAATCGGGAATCACATAATGCTCAGGTTTACTGTTATTGACATAAGTATTTCCTGGCTTTGGATTCAGTTTCAGAATTTCTTCTACTGCCTCGCGCAACAAATCGTTAGAAGCGGACAAGCTCTTTTTGAGTTTATCGTAATGTTTTTTGGCGAATTCATCAAAATGGTTCTCTAAAATATCTTCTGCTAGTTCAAGTGCAGGACTTTTATGAGATTCTTTGTGATTTTTACGACGAATCTGCAATAACAAACATTCCTGAAGATTTCTTGCTCCTACTCCAGCGGGTTCAAAAGAGTGAATCACCTTCAACAAGTATTCTAACTCTTGGATATTGGTTGGAATATTTTGAGAGAAACTAAGATCATCGACCACCGCCTCCAATTCTCTTCTAAGATAGCCATCATCATCGATGCTACCAATTAATTGTGTCGCGACAACCGCCTCATGTTCAGATAAGCCAACCATTCCTAACTGCTGCATTAGATGCTCATGAAAAGTATCTACTACGGCAATAGGAATAGATTTATTTTCATCATCTAAGTCACCATAAGAATTATCTCTCAATTTATAACCCGCGACTTCATCGTCTGTATCCAGATACATATCTAAATCTATCTCATCGCGCGGATCAATTTCTGGCTCTTCTGGTTCTGATTCTGTTATCTCATCGTTATCTCCTTCTTTAGCAGGAGTTTCATCTCTTGCAGAACGTTCCGATTCTCCATACGGATCAGTTTCTGCTTCATCTTCAAAATTATTTTCTTCCAAAGCTGGATTTACTTCCATTTCTTCCTTCACCCGCTGTTCTAATGAAACGGCAGGAATCTGCAACAACTTCATCAGTTGAATCTGCTGTGGTGAAAGTTTCTGAAGTAATTTTTGGTTGAGTTTCTGCTTTAGCATAGGGTTGATATTTCATGTTATGAAAAACCGTACCTTTAAAAAAAAGTTACTATAAAAAATTGAATTACCTAATCCTTTATATGCCTTTATTTAAGGAAACGAGCTTAGTACACTGTAAAATTAAATAGCGTCTTATAATCACTATGTAGGTGAGTTTTAGTGTAATTCAGGTATCAAAAATTATTCTCAAAATGCACTTTTCAAAACCACCCTACTACAAGTGACAAAACACTGATCATATCATAAAGGCACACTACCTAAAATAACTAAATAAGCCCTTTTTTAGTTTAGAATTCAGACGCAAAAATGACATTCAAACAAGACATTGATATGACTTTCTTCCATTTCAAAACAGCCACCTACAAAAAACACATATCACTCACAATCAACATCTTGCACAAGCATCATTTAGCATAACTGACACGGCTATGCTGTAATAAATAAAGGGAAATATCTTGGTACTG
>JAHDCM010000198.1:3779-7211 GCA_020629895.1 Bacteroidota bacterium | reverse complement strand
TTATTTCACTTCTTCAAAATTAAAAGACATGAAAACCTTAATTATTTTAGCATCAATCAGTTTGTATTCTTTTTTAGGACTTAATAATATAACACCAGAAACTGTCACTCCTCCTAAAGAGCAGTGTGTGGTATGTCATTATAAATTGGTAACAGGATCAGGAGATAATCGCTCTATAGATAATGTTAGGTCTAGGTGGTGTGAGGAGGATATTGAAAACTTGAAAGCTTATGAGGCGGCATTTATTAGAAAGGCGAGTGAGAAAGGAGCAAAGGCAAAGTGTAGATGGTCAAAATTTTAATCCTAAACTTGTTACGCTTAAAAAATAGTAAAGCCATCACATACGGATGGCTTTACTTACTATTTGTACAAGTACCTACCTCATGTTTGTTGGGTTACAAACAGTATTCACATACGGGAATTTATCTAAGGAATTGATTTTAACTTGCTTTATGATTTCACTTTATCAACACTGCGATACCAGTATTTGGCTGCCATAATAAAGGCGGTAAACCAGATGGTTACAAAGGGCATGGTTATGATGTAAATAATAAAGTGAATAGGCTCTAAGTTGATGAGCGCATCGTTGAGTAACAGTGAGAGTGTGGTAATGGCTAAAAAGCCTAAAAAGATGGCTCCAGCGGTACCTAATAGCACCATTTTATTTTCTAGGGAAATTTTGTCACATCCGATATAGCGGATGGCAAAGATGACTGGGCTTAGTAATAAGGCAAATAAGCTTGTAAAGAGCAATAAAGCGGGTAAATTGTCGGCAGTAAATAGCTGCCATAAGGTATGGGTTTCGTAGTCTAAATATCCAAAGAAGAGGCTACAGGCAAAAGCGATCCCAATCAAAGCAGTTGCTTCTTGACGATTGGGCAAGCTGATGTAGTTATTCATTTAGAAGGTGTTTAGTGAAAAAAATTGCGGTAGTGTTTTTCACACAATAGGAAGATGTGTTTTTGATCTTGAACCGTTGCAAACAACTCCAAAAAAGTAAAAAAACAGGAGACAAAGTACAGAAAACAGTGTTTGAAAAAGAGACAGAATTACTTACTTTTTTGAGACAGTATTTGTTCTTTGCAAGATTCGACATTATTAACGCCGCTTATTTTCGCTTTAGTACGTAAGGGGACTTTTTTTTTACAAAAATTAACACCTCCTACAATTTCTTGATCCTTTTGATAGTACAACCTACTGCTTTGGTGGTATTAGGATCAATAGGTTTGCCAGTAGCCATATTCTCCATAGCGGTCTTCACAAAAAAGTTTTCAACACCACTTGCATCTTGGCTATCGTCAATCGCTCCTTTATAAGCCAACTTCATTTCCTTGTCAAATAAAAATAAGTCGGGCGTTTTTTTGGCTCCAATGGCATCTGCTAATTGGTGATTCACATCTATTACGTAAGGGAAGTTATATTTGGCCTCCTCCGCATGCTTTTTCATTTCGTCCATTGAGTCATCACCATCACGACGTGCTTCGTTAGAATTGACAACTAGTAATCCGATATTATTTTTTTCACAGTAATCAGCAACTTTAGGATAGCGATCTTCCCAAGCGATAACATACGGACAAGTGTTGCAAGAAAACATCACCAATAGTCCGTTGTCTTTTTTCACATCAGCCATTGACAATTCCTTACCAGAAATGTCCTTCATTTTATAGTCTGTCATAGGAGCCGCATCACCAATATTCAGTTGTACTAAGCCATCTTTATCGGCAACAGGTTTCGCAGGTGCCGCTTCAGGAGCTTTCGTGGTAGTGGTTTCTGTTTTGGCGGTCGTTTTTTCTTCTTTACTTGTTTCGGCAACTTCTTTAGAGGCTCCTCCACAAGCGGCAAAGAAAAATAAGGCAAGCCCCAACGTGCCAATAATAACTTGGTTTTTATTAAACATAATAAGTGGTTTTTGGGATAAAAAATTAAAAAGGTAGGAGAAGATGTAAATTTGTAACCTATAATGCCTACGAATTGTTTTCTGTTTTCACAACTATTTGGCAAAGTTCTCGTATATCGCTCATTATCGTTAACATTTCTTCTTTTTTTTGAAACCTCAAAATCATATTGCCCACTGCTCGGTTAGCCTGTACAAATGGCTCTACGGGTTCTCCTATTTTGGTATAGGGATGATACATAAAAATGTGCGGAAGTAATTGTGGATCTATTTTTATTTCTTTCAATACCCCTGTTTCTCTTGCATGTAGCATATAACAGGCATAAAAAAAAGTACTTGGCTTTACGGCTACCTCCAGCTCATAATTAGTATCAATGCAAGTTTCTACTGCAGCGGCGACCAAATCGACATTGGTGTATAATTGAATAGCCACAGGTAAATAGTTCCCTCCACTCCGTGGTCCTATTTCGATGACAAATATTTTCCCTTCAGTGGTGAGCATGACATCAAAGTTGAAAGTCCCACTATGGAAGTTTGCTTTTTGTAAAATACGCTCCAATTTCTCCCCTACTCGCGTCAACACCTCATCAGCCTGTGTACTTGGGAAACTTTCGGCATAAGGAGCCAGATGAATACCATCGTCATAAAAATAGCCATCGCCATAACAAATAAATTTCAGCTTTCCCGCTTCCATATATCCATCTCCACAAATCTGTTTCCCTGCCTTCTCCACATACGATTCTATAATAATTTCCTTCGAAAAAGATCGCTCCAATGCTTCTGCTACTTCTGCCTGCCAATCCGCTTCTGCTTGAATAATACTTACGCCTTTACTGCCCGATACATCTACGGGTTTTATCACTACTTTACCTGCTATATCTTTTATAAAAGAATGGATTGTTTCTTGCTCGCTCTCTTGATTAAATTGTTGAAATTGTTGTGCTTGTAAACCTTCTCGTTGCAATAAGTCCCTAAACCGCCCTTTATGGGTCAATACGAGTACTGTTTGATACGAATTGCTAGGTAATCCTAACTTTTCGGCCACATAAGCGGCTGTTCGTACCGATACATCCGATCCAAAACTGAGAATACCATCAATTTGTTCTTTTTGCGCCAATTCCAAAATCGCCTCCTTATCAATGGTACTGATATGATAACTACGGTCTGCTAGTGCATGTCCTGGATTTTGCGGTTGATTGTCGGTGGTAATCACTCGATAGCCCTCTTGTTTCGCATACACAATCGGTGGTATTTGAAACATCGCTGCTCCTAAAAATAATATTGTTTTCAACCCTTAAATTTTCTTTTTAAATTTTTATTTATGTGGCGTGTCCCCATTTTTTTGAAAAAATGCTCCTGCCAGCATCTCGCTGGTGGCATTTTTTCAAAAAAATGGGGTCGGGCTATCCGCTTGCAGTTGCCTTGTAGTAAAGGTGTTCGGCGACTACGCCTAGCAGTGTCTTCCGTTGTCAGCCCTGCTAGGCGTGCCTCACTACCTTTCTACTTCAGCAAGCTACCGCTATTATCCCTCACGCGTG